>NZ_JBATXN010000029.1:0-7929 GCF_049673265.1 Mycobacterium sp.
GACTGCTCGTCCGGGTTGCCGGTGATCGCGTCGGGCAGCGTGCGTTTGGGCTCGCCGCCTTGTCCGGTACGCGGATAGGGCAACGGCAACGGCGGGAGGCCGGGCTGACCCTCCCCCGGGTCGACGAGCTGCGACGGCAACAACACATTGGGATCAAGTCCCAGATCCGAGAACGCGGCGTCGATGAACGGCTGAACGAATTGGCCCGGCGCCAAGTTCACCAATGACGCCTTGAAGAACGGACCCGATCCCAGCACCTCGCCGAACGACATCGCGTATCGCCGAAGCAGATACAACGTGCGCTGCAGCTCTTGCTTGCGGTTGTCCAGGATTCCCAGCACCCCGTTGAGCTTGTCGAGCGCGGGCTTGAGCTGCGTCCGGTTGTCATTGACGAGACCGGATATCTGCCGCGATGCCGCGGTGAGGTTGGTCATCAACGCGTCGACGGAATTCCGTTGCGTCAGAAGCTCGGCCAGCAGCGCGTTGGCGTTGACGACGAGCTTGGCGATCTGATCGCTGCGCTTGCCCAGCACGGCGGTGACCTTGTTGGCGTCGCCCAGCAGATTACGCAGCTGCGCGTCGCGGCTGTCGAGGACGTCAGAGAACCGGGCCACGCCCTCCAGCGCGACCTTCAGGTCGGGCGGCGTGTCCTTGAAGGTGTCCGCCAACGTGGTGAGCGCCGAGGACAGCTTCGCGGTATCCAAAGCGCTGATCGTGCTGGTCAAATCGCCTAGCGCAGTGGGAAGGTCGTACGGAGAATGGGTCCGCTCGACCGGGATCGTGCCGCTGAGCTTGCCGTCCCCCCGCGGAGTTATCTCGAGCATTTTCGTGCCGAGCACGGTCTCGGTCTTAATCGACGCCTCGGTCCGGTCGCCCAGCGCAACATTGTCGTCGACGGTGAACTTGACCAGCACCTTCGTCCCGTCCAGTTTGACGCTGGAGACCCGACCGACCGAAAGGCCCGACACCCGTACATCACTGCCCGATTTGATGCCCCCGGCCTCGGTGAAGTACGCGGAGTAGCCGGACTTGCCGTTGACGAAGGGGATCTTGTTGTAGGAGAAGACGGCGACCACCAAGGCGACCACGATCGCTATGCCGACCACACCGACCGCAATCCGGTTGCGCTCAGCCAGCGGCTTGATGTTGGGGCGTTTCAGCTTGGCCCTCAATGTGGTTGTTATCGAGGTCATTTGGGTAAGCACCGTCCCGTCGTCTGGCTCACCAGCTTGACGAACACGGGCTGACCGTTCTTTCCGTTGACCTTCAGAATCGCGTCACAGAGGTAGAACCCGAAATAGTCCCCGTAAAGCCCGTTGCGGGCCAGCACCTGATAGGCGTCGGGAAGTGTCTTGACCAGATCGTCGACGTAGTCGTGATCGGCTTCGATCTGCCCGGAGACCCGATCCGTCTGCACCACGGTGTCCTTGATCGGTTGGCGGGCAGTCGTCAGCAGATCGGCGACGGATCCGGCCGCGGCATTGATGTAGGCCACCCCTTTGGTGATCTCGGTCCTGCGGTCGGAAAGCGCCTCAACGATTTTGGACAGCTTGTCCAATCCCTCAGCGAATTGACCGTCATGGGTGGCGAAGGTGTGCAGCACCGTGTTCAAGTTGGTGATCACCTCGCCGATCAGCTTGTCCCGGTCGGCCAGCGTGGTGGTCAGTGCAGAGGTCTGGGCCAGCACCGACGAGATGGTCGCTCCCTGGCCCTGAAACACCCTCAGCAGTTGGCCGGACAGCGCGTTGACCTGATCGGGGTCCAACGCACGAAACAACGGCCGGAATCCGCCGATCAGCGCGTCGACGTCAAGCGCAGGAGACGTCCTGGCCAACGGAATTCTCTGGCCGGGCTCCAGCTTTCGCGTCGAACCGGGCCCGTCTTCAAGCGACAGGTACCGATCGCCGATGAGATTCTCGTAGCGCACCGCGGCCTTGGTGCCGTGGGTGAGCGTCAGTCCCCTGTCGACGCCGAAGTCGACGGTGACGGTTCCGTCCTGGTTCAACGCGAGATGATTGACCTTCCCCACTTCGACGCCGGCAATCCGGACGAAGTTTCCCCCTTTGAGGCCCGACACGTTCGAGAACACCGCGCTGTAGGCGACCCGTGGCTCAAACCTGAACTGCCCAAAAACTGTTACCAGGATGAACGTGAAGATAAGGCTGAAGACGGTGAACAGCACCACCCGCATCGTGGCGCGAACGGTGCTGGTTCTCATGGCTTCTCCTTTCTCTCCTCGGGCGTCAGGGTGGGGGTGGTGGGGGCGCTTGCGGCGGCGGGTAATCCGGCGCCCCGTAGGGGGGTTGGCCGGGGTAGGCCGGCCACGGGCCGGGTGCCGGAGCGCCAGGGTAACGGATTCGAGGCGGCTCGGGCGTTCCCTTGGTGACCGGGAAGTAGTTGTTGTAGCCGGGGAAACCGATGCCCGGGTTGGGCCGAATATCAAGACCGGTTCCAAAGCCGGTGTCGGTGACCAAGTACTTGACCGGGAAGTTTTTGCTCACGTCCGGCAGCGAGCCACAACTCGGCCTGCCACCCGGACCGCCGTGCGCATTCACGACGGGCAGGTTATCGGGGTAGCGGTATGGATCGTCGCCGAAGAGCAGCGCCGCATCCATGATGACGGATTTGCCGTTGCCGCCCAACGCACTTTTACCGCCGTGGTCCAGGAACCACTGGGCGCCTTGGAACAAGCAGGTGTAGGTGGGCGAGTAATGCTCGAGCAGGTCGGTGGTCGGCACGAAGAGGTTCATCGCGCCGATAAAATTCTGCTGATTCGGGCCGAGCGTGTTGATCCCTGTTTGAGCAAACCCGATCGACGCCAGGAGCAACTCGTCCAGCGCCTTCGCGTTTTGCTTGATGGTCACGCTGGTCGTCGAGAACGAATCCAGCAGCGACAAAATGTCCTGTGCCGCATTAGAATACGCCTGCGTGGTTTGACCGAAGAGCTGCCAGTCCTGCCGGATGGTGGGCATTCTCGGGTTCACCGTCAGCAGCGCTTGATTGCCTTCGGTGATCGCCTGCCCGATGCGATCACCCTTGCCGCGCACTCCTTCCGCGACCGCCGAGAGCACCCCGTTCAGCTTCGCCGGGTCGATGGCGTGAACGATCGCCTGCAGGTTCTGGAACACGGTGTTGACCTCGACGGTCACATTGCGACTGTGCAACACGGCGCCCGCTGCCAACGGCCGAGGGTTGGCGCCGCTGGACGGAACGATGAGATCAACGTATTTGGCACCGAAAGCGGTGCTGGACTTGATTTCCGCCTCGATGTTGCTCGGCAGGTACTTGAAATCTTTCGGAGCGATCTTCAGTCGCAACTTCGAAAGATTCGTACCGGCCGAATCGGCATAGGCGTCTACCGACGCGACTTCGCCGATCTGAACGCCGCGCAACTTCACCTTTGCGCCGTCCTCCATTACCAGGCCGGCTCGGTCCGAAATCACAGTGAGCGGAATGGTTTCCCGTAGCGTCCCGGAGAACGTCATTGCGGTCAGCGTGCTCAACGCCACGACCACCACAAGCAGCACCGGTGCCCACCAGATTGGATCAATACCCCCCCGCCGGGGCGAATTACTCATCGCCGTCACCCCGACAGATGGAAGTTTCCGGACTGCCCGTATACCGACAGCGTGATGGTCAACAGGATGAAAACCCCGGCGGTGATCGAGGTGCGAACCGCACGGCCGACCGCCTCGCCGACCCCGGCAGGCCCGCCGGTGGCGGTGTAGCCGTAGTAGGTGTGCACCGCCATCACGGCGGCCGCCATCGCCAGCGCCTCAGCGAACGACCACAACAAATCCGTCGGGTGCAGGAAAGACGAGAAGTAGTGGTCGTAGACGCCACGCGACTGGCCGTAGATGATCGTCGTGCCGAACCGAGTCGCCAGGAACGACATCAAGACGGCGACGGTGTAGATCGGAATGACCGCAAGCACTCCCGCCACGATGCGGGTCGACGCCAGATAGGTGATCGGCCGAATGGCCATCGCCTCCAACGCGTCGATCTCTTCGTTGATGCGCATGGCACCCAGTTGCGCCGTCGCCCCGGCGCCGATGGTGGCGGCCAGCGCCACGCCGGCGGTGGCCGGCGCGATAAAGCGGACGTTCAAAAACGCACCGAGAAAACCGGTCAGAGCTTCGATCCCGACATTCGACAACGTGTTGTAGCCCTGCACTGCGATCAAAGCGCCGGTGGTCAGCGTGAGGAATCCGACGATGACCACCGTGCCACCGATGACGGCCAACGCCCCTGTGCCCATCCCCATTACGGCGATCAGTCGCAGCACTTCGCCGGGATAACGCCGGACAGCGTCGACGGTGGCTCCTAACGCATTGCCGTAGAACGCCGTCTGCTCACCGACCGTGCGGATGTTGTCGATCAGCCTGTCGAAAGTCCGGCCCAAGCGCGAAGGCTCCAGGTCCGGTTCTGCCCTATTGCCGGTCCTGGAAGCAAACTTGCGCATGCTCGGGCTGCCCTGCTCGGACTTGGCGAATTGTCGCCGGGTCGCGGCGCGCGTCACGGCGACACCTTCACGCCGAACGCGGTGGCCAAAATGTTGATCAGAAACAAGGCCATGAACGCGAAGACCACGGTCTCGTTGACGGCGTTGCCGACCGCAGTCGGTCCTCCACCGACGGAAAGCCCTTTGTAGCAGGCGATCAGACCGGCCGAAAGACCGAAAAGCATTGCCTTGACCAGAGATACGATCACCTGCGGCAGGCCGGTGAGCAACGTCATACCGAACACGAATGCACCCGGTGTGACGTGCTGGACGAACACCACGAAAAAGTAACTGCCCGACAGGCCAACGACCGCAACCACCGAATAGAGCATCAGCGCAACGAATGTCGCGGCAATCACCCGCGGCACCACCAGGGCCTGGACGGGGTTGACACCGATGACCTTCATCGCGTCGATCTCCTCCCGAATCGTCCGGGCGCCCAGGTCAGCGCACATCGCGGTTGCTGCCGCACCGGAAACGACGATCGCCGTGACGACCGGACCCACTTGCGTGATCGAGGCAAGCGCGGCGCCCGCACCGGACAGGTCACCGGCACCGACCTCGATCAGCACGATGTTCAGCGTGAACACGATCAGCACCGTGTAGGGGATCGACAACACGACCGTTGGCACGATCGACACCCTGGCCACGAACCAGATCTGGTCGATCAGCTCACGCCAGGCGAAGGGTCGGCGGAACGCGGCGGCGAAAGTCTCGCCGGCCAGCACAACGAAATCGCCCACCGCGACGGCGGGCTTGGACCATGCGACCCGTGAACCGGTCGGGCGCGGTAGCAGTGCTGACACCGTTTACCCTCGCTGCCAAATTTGCTGAAGTGCTTGATGCACCAACACCGGATGCCGTCGGACCGGGATCAGTACGTCATGGCGGGTCGCGAAAGACGTTTGCCCGCTCGGCCGATAGTCGATACGGCTCATCGCGCTCCTTTGTCCAACGGGGGAAAGTTTGGGTCACCCTGCTATCTGCAGGCATGGACCCGTGCGACCGCGCGACATCGATGCCGCCAATTGAGCGCACACACAGACCACGCCGGAAACTTACGGATACGACGCTTTGGCTGCGAGGGTTCGGATCAACCAGAAGAAATCTGACCAGCGGGATATCAGGGCTGGGCCGAACGGCTGAAAAGCCGCGATGGCTATAGTGGAGCTATGCAATACCCCGCACAGCTGCGCCTTGTCCCGTCGCGCTGCCTCGTCGTGCACTGTTGTTGCTGTTGTTGTTGATTTCCTGACGCCCAATGGCGCTGGATGGTGCGTCGCACCGGCTCAGCCCCGTGGCGCTAGCTATTCCGACCGAAATGGCCATAGAGTTCGAGATTAGCTGGATGGCCGACAAGCCCTGGTCCGACATCGTTGGAGACGGAGATAAGTGAGTATCGCCGAGGACGTCACGCAATTGATCGGGCGCACGCCCCTGGTCCGGTTGAACCGGGTCACCGACGGCGCGGGCGCCGATGTTGTGGCAAAGCTGGAATCGTTCAACCCGGCCAACAGCGTCAAGGATCGCATCGGGGTGGCCCTGATCGACGCCGCCGAGGAAGCGGGCCTGATCAAGCCGGACACCGTCATTCTGGAGCCGACCAGCGGCAACACCGGCATCGCGCTGGCGATGGTGGCCGCGGCGCGCGGGTATCGGATCACGCTGACCATGCCCGAGACGATGAGCGTCGAGCGGCGCAAGCTGCTGCACGCTCTTGGCGCCGAGCTCGTCCTCACGCCCGGATCGGAGGGCATGCCGGGTGCCATCGCCAAGGCCGAAGAACTGGCCAAAAACGATGAAAAGTATTTCATCCCACAGCAATTCGAGAACCCGGCCAACCCGGCGATCCACCGCAAAACCACAGCCGAAGAGGTGTGGCGCGACACCGACGGCAAGATCGACTTTTTCGTCTCCGGGGTGGGCACCGGGGGCACGCTTACCGGTGTTGCCCAGGTCATCAAGGAACGCAAACCCTCGGTGCAGTTCGTGGCCGTCGAACCGGCTGCGTCGCCGGTGCTGTCCGGCGGGCAGAAGGGGCCCCACCCGATTCAAGGCATCGGCGCCGGGTTCATCCCGCCGGTGCTGGACATGGATCTGGTCGACGAGGTCATCACCGTCGGTAACGACGACTCGATCAACCTGGCCCGCCGCCTTGCCCGCGAGGAAGGGCTGCTGGTCGGCGTCTCGTCGGGCGCGGCAGTGGTGGCCGCCCTGCAGGTCGCCCGTCGCCCCGAGAACGCCGGCAAGCTCATCGTCGTCGTTCTCCCCGACTTCGGCGAGCGCTACCTGAGCACCCCGCTATTCGCCGACATGACCGATTAGCCATGTTCGCGGAGATTCGGCGTGACATAGCGGCAGCCAGGCAGCGCGATCCGGCCGCCCCCACCACGCTGGAGGTGATCTTTGCCTACCCGGGCGTGCACGCGATCTGGGGTCATCGGATCAGCCACTGGCTGTGGAAACGCGGCGCAAGGGTGGCTGCACGCACGCTCGCCGAACTCACCCGCATCCTGACCGGGGTCGACATCCACCCGGGCGCGACGCTGGGCCCCGGCCTGTTCATTGACCACGCGACCGGCGTGGTGATCGGGGAAACCGCGGAAGTGGGCGAGGACGTGATGCTCTATCACGGCGTCACGCTCGGTGGTAGCGGCAGAGACACCGGCAAACGGCATCCGACGATCGGTGACCGGGTGACTATCGGCGCCGGAGCCAAGGTGCTTGGCGCGATCAAGATCGGCGACGACAGCCGCATCGGAGCCAACGCCGTCGTCGTCAAGGAAGTTCCGTCCAGCGCTGTGGTGGTCGGGGTCCCCGGACAGATCATCAGCCGGGCCAGGCCGGGCACCGAGGATGACTCGATGATGCCCGATCTAGTGGGCGTAAGCCTGCAGTCGTTGCTCACCCGAGTGGCCACACTGGAGACCCAGAACGACGGCGATGCCCAGACCGGCCGCGTCATCCGGCCGCCCGAAGCGGGAGTCTGGCACGGCGAGGACTTCTCTATCTGAGCAGCTCGACAGGACAACCGCACTGTTCTGGACGATGATGGATCGATGCGACTGCCTCTCATGCTCGCCACCGTCGCCGCCACCGTCGGCCTGGCCGTGGCCGTACCGGCGCTAGCCGACCCGGGCGATCCCCCTCCCAGCCCCGTCCCCGATGATCCGGCTGCTGACGCTCACTTTCTCGACTCGCTGCAACAAGCGGGCATGACCTATCGCAGCGGGCCGGACGCCGTCGCGGCCGGCAGAATGGCCTGCGACATGATGATCTCGGGGCGATCGGAAAAGGACGTCGTCGATGAGCTGTCGATGCGCAACCCAGGATTGAACAGCGGCGGCGCCATGCGATTCGCGGCGCTCGCCGCGAGCGCTTACTGCCCGGACTACCTGAGCAAGTCGAGCGTGCACACCACCCAGCCG
>NZ_JBATXN010000030.1:0-2700 GCF_049673265.1 Mycobacterium sp.
GACTCTTATCTGACATCAGTTCAACGACAGTTCAACCGGGAGTTGACTTTTGGGAAAACGTACCCATGGGTATGCCCCAGTGACACGATCTGCCCAGGAGTGACCATGACCAGCCAACCATCACGTATACGGCGCCGGGTCTTGAACTCGGCGCTGACCGCTCTCGTAATTTCGGTGTCAGTCTGCGGCGTGGCGAACGCGACCGGGCCGCTGCCCCAGGTGACTTATCAGCTCAGTGGCACTGCGCCTGTGGCGGACTACATTTCGTTTCAGACACCCACCGGCCAGACTCAGCAGCCGAACGTGCCGTTGCCGTGGACGACGAAGTTCACCTCGTTCGGCTATGGGGAGTATCTCGTCAGCGCGCAGAGCCCCGGCTCGGTGACGTGCACGATCCTGGTCGACGGCAAGGTGGTCAGCCAGGCGACCGCGAACGGGGGGCCTGCCCGCACCGTCTGCTGGCACTGACGCTTAGACCGCGGGTCTGCGTGGTTTCGGCGGTGGATACACGATGCGGGCGATGCTCGCCGACAGCCAACCGATCGCCCAGCCGCCGAAGAACACCACAAACGTATGCCGGGTGGCGTCGCCCGCGAACGTCCATACCGAGGCCAGGATGACGGCCCACACGATGGCGCAGGCGATGCTGTAACCGATGTAAGTACCAGAATATTTGCGCAACAAGCGAATTCGTTCAATCAAGCCCGATCGGACCAGTGACATCCGGACCCGCCGCGGAAGCTTGTCTTTGCCGTAGGTGTCGTCCAGCATGGCGATCAACTCCTCGCCGTATCGGCGGCGCCAAGTGCCGGGGTACCAGCGTAGGACGGAGCTGACGTCGCGGGGATTCACTGGGCCCACCCTGGGTTTGGCGCGGGCAACGCAATCCCTAGCCGGCGGGCCCCCTCGATCGCAATTGCTCCCAGGCTGCGTACCGCGGTAGTCAGCTCGGCCCGTCCCGCCGCGGTCAACCGATACGGGCGTCTCCGCTCGTCTTTGCCTGCCGGTTCAATCAGTCCGTGCTCTTCCAGTGCGGTGATCGCGCCGTAGAGCGTTCCGGGTCCCAACGTCACGCCGGCGAATCGCTCGATATCGCGTGCCAGCGCGTAGCCGTGCTTGGCGCCCGAGGCCAGACTGGTCATTATCAGTACGCCCGGATCATTTCTTCTGGCCGGCCTTCGGGCCGGTCGGGGGCCGCGTGCCATGCCTGCCAACTTTAGTACGTCCAACGTAATACGCCAACCGTAGTATTAGGCTCGCGCCCATAGTCCCTCTAAAGCCCGCTCAACGACGAGGACGGTCGACATGGGCATTGCGACTCGCGTCAACGGCACGGCGCCCCCCGAGGTTCCGTTCGCCGAGATTGATTTAGGCACCTGGGACTTCTGGGGACTCGACGACGATCTGCGCGACGGCGCCTTTTCCACGCTGCGCCGCGAAGCGCCGATCTCGTTCTGGCCGGAGCCCGTCACGGAGGGGTTCGACGAAGGCGCCGGGCATTGGGCGCTGACCAGACTCGACGACGTGTTCTACGCCAGCCGTCATCCCGAGGTTTTCAGCTCGAGTCCCAACATCACGATCAACGACCAGCCGCCGGAGGTCGCCGAGTTCTTCGGTTCGATGATCGTGCTCGACGATCCACGGCACCAGCGGTTGAGGTCGATCGTCAGCAGGGCGTTCACCCCTAAAGTGGTGGCCCGGATCGAGGCGTCTGTGCGCGGACGGGCGCACCGGCTGGTCACGTCGATGATCGCCGCTCATCCCGACGGCAAGGGCGAGGCGGTGAGCGAGCTGGCCGGGCCGCTGCCGTTGCAGGTCATCTGCGACATGATGGGGATCCCCGAGGACGACCATCAACGGATCTTCCACTGGACCAACGTGATACTCGGCTTCGGCGACCCTGACCTGGCAACCGATTTCGAGGAGTTCACGCAGGTGTCGCTGGAGATCGGCGGCTACGCGAATGCGCTGGCCGAAGATCGCCGCAGCAATCCTCATGACGACCTGACCACCAGCCTGGTGCATGCGGAGGTGGATGGCGAGCGGTTGACCTCGGCCGAGATTGCATCGTTTTTCATCCTGCTCGCGGTCGCCGGCAACGAGACGACGCGCAACGCGATCAGCCACGGCCTGCTCGCATTGACGCGTTATCCCGAGCAACGGCAGACATGGTGGACCGACTTCGACGGCGTATCGCACGCGGCGGTGGAAGAGATTGTGCGGTGGGCGTCGCCGGTGATCTACATGCGACGCACGCTCACCCGCGACTTCGAACTGAGTGGCACCAAGATTGCCGCCGGCGAGAAAGCGACGCTGTGGTATTGCTCGGCCAATCGCGACGAATCGAAGTTCGCCGACCCGTGGAGGTTCGACGTCACCCGTGACCCCAATCCGCACGTCGGCTTCGGTGGCGGCGGCGCCCATTTCTGCCTGGGCGCCAACCTGGCTCGCCGCGAGATCCGGGTCATGTTCGAGGAATTGCACCGCGAGATACCCGACGTCGTCGCCACCGAAGAGCCCGCCCGGCTGCTGTCGCCGTTCATCCACGGCATCAAGACCCTGCCGATCGCCTGGACGCCGCCAGGCTGATTCCGGCCCGTTGCGCAATGTCAGGACCTTATAGTCGAACCCGTGCAGACTCCGAAGACCGTGGCAGTCGGTGTCGCGCTCGCCGCGGCAGCGATAGCCCTTGCGCCGACT
>NZ_JBATXN010000031.1:0-1919 GCF_049673265.1 Mycobacterium sp.
CCGGCAGGCTGGGTCCGGCCCAGCCCCTCGCGATCACGTGGAATGGCGCCGGCGCCTGGCTGATCTTCTCGCAATCCCGGCAGGAGAACTTCTCCCGGACGTGCTGGATTACCTTCCAGGACTTGGGGATGACCTCCAGCGTCTCGGTGATGTCCTCGCCAAGCCTGGACAGCCGCGATCCGCCACAGCAGCTGCAGGCGACGGGCCCCGGCACGATCACCCGTTCGCGAGGCAGATGATCCGGGAACGGCTGGCGGGACGGCCGCTTGCGCGTGAACGACGCCACGGTGGTAGTTGTATTCCTGGTTTTCGCCGCGGCGATTTCGGCGGCAAGTTCGTCCTCGGTTGCTGCGCTTTCCAGTTCCTCCAGCGTCAATTCAAGCTGATCCAAAAGCCGCGCGGTACGCTCCGAGCGCGGGCCATAGCGGTCGCGGTTCAGCTTCTCGATCTGCAGCTTCAGATGAGCGATCAGCGCCTGGTCATCGGATTGTTGAGCACGCGCCGCGGCAGCCTCCGCGCGCGCGGCAATCAAGGCCGCCTTCAGCACTTCGACGTCGTCCGGTAGGGCTTCAACACCAGCTTTCATGAGGCTGATGGAATCACAAAATCAGTGATTTGCGGCGACTTTTTTCTGCACTCCAGAAACTTTTTTAAGCCTAGCCTAGCCCGCGCTCTGCGGTCGCCAGGTGTGTTGCGGATTCCTCCAGTCGATCGCTTCAAGCAAATAGCTCATCTGCGCCGAGCTCAGCGCCACCACCCCATCCGCCGTCGCCGGCCAGACAAACCGTCCACGGTCGAGCCGTTTGGCGTAAAGCGACAGCCCGATCCCGTCATGCCACAGGGCTTTGATCAACGAACCCGCGCGACCGCGGAACACAAAGACGTCACCTGCGAACGGATCGCGGCCGAGGCCCTCCTGCACCAGCAGCGCCAGGCCATTCATCCCTTTCCTCATGTCGGTGTGGCCGCTGGCAATCCAGATCCGCACGCCTGCCGCCACCGGGATCATCGCCGCTCCAGAATGGCAAGTACCCGCGCAAGTGCGGCCGCATCGACGCCGGCATCGACAATAACCCGACGATCCTTCCCGATCTCGATCACCATGCGGCCTGTCTTCGACGCACTGGATTCCGCAGCGACCGTTCCAGCCGGAGCAACCACCGCCCGCACAAAGCTGCTCTGCTGTATGCCGACGCCCACAGGCTCGGCGCGGAGGGCGCGCCGCCATGTCACCAGCAATGAGCGCGAGATCCCATGGCGCCTCGCTGTCGACGAGGTCGCACGCGGCGTCTCCAGGCTCTCCAACACGATCCGAAGCTTTTCGTCGTCGGACCAGCGCCGCCGCCGGCCCGTCTCGACGACCTCTAACCGTTCGATCTGAGTACTGTGCTTATGGACATCCATAAGGACTGTTACAGCGCAGTCGACTTACCCCACAAGACGGTCCCCACCGGAGGGAGACTCCAAACCGGGACCGGGTCTTAATGAAGATTGCATCCACGCTTCTCGCCAAGTGCTCGCTCTGCGAGGGCGACGGGTTGATATGCGTCCTGCACCGTGAGCGTCCTGGAGCGGCCCGGGCGCTCGTGGTTGCGGTCGCGCCGGCGTTCCTTGTCCGAGATGCAATGCGGCAGAGGGCGATGACCTGCCAAAAATTCAAAGCTACGGAAGTCTCGGACGAATCACTCTTTTCACAGTACTGATCGGTCGACCCATCACCGGGTAATCGGATCGGCTTGCGTGGCAATACTTGTCTTGTCCCTGCTTGGCATCAGCTTCTTTGCCAAATCAGAGCAACACGCGACATCGGCATCTGCATTCAAGGCGGCCATGCCAGTTGCGACGTCGGACGGCGGTTACGCCATCGTTCGGTAACGCCCCGCTCGGAGGGGCGCTCACCGCGAACTTCCTCGTTGCAG
>NZ_JBATXN010000032.1:0-1647 GCF_049673265.1 Mycobacterium sp.
GGTCTGGATCGCCGACCTCGACGAAGGCGGGATCTCGCAGATCAACGGCACCCTGGCCACCCCGGACGGGCGCGCGTTAGACCAACGGTTGGATGCGTTGGCGGCCACGGTGTGCGCCCACGATCCACGCAGCCGCGCCCAGCGCCGCGCCGATGCCCTCGGGGCGCTGGCCGCCGGGGCCGATCGGCTGGGTTGTCGCTGCGGGCGATCTGACTGCGCGGCCGCAACGCGGCCCGCCGCATCGCCGGTGGTGATCCACGTGATCGCCGAGCAGACCACCCTCACCGGCGGCGGCGTGGCGGCTGCTTCATTGGTTGGTGCCGACGGGCTCATCGCACCCGAACTCGTCGCCGAGCTCGCCAAATCGGCCAAGCTGGTGTCGCTGATCCATCCCGCCGACGCCGCACCCGAGCCCGGGTATGCGCCGTCGAAAGCGCTGGCCGATTTCGTGCGCTGCCGGGATTTGACCTGCCGGTGGCCCGGCTGTGACCGGCCCGCCTACCACTGCGATCTCGACCACACCATCCCCCATGCCGACGGCGGGCCCACCCATGCCTCAAACCTGAAGTGCTACTGCCGAACTCATCATTTGGTCAAAACCTTCTGGGGCTGGCGCGAAAAACAGTTGCCCGACGGCACCGTGATCCTGACGTCACCGTCCGGGCAGACCTATGTGACCACACCGGGCAGCGCGCTGCTGTTTCCCAACCTGTGCCACGCCACCGGCGCCATACCCGCACCCGAAGCCGACCCACCCACCGACTACTGCGCCGAGCGCAGCGCGATGATGCCCAAACGCCGCCGCACCCGCGCCCAAAACCGCGCCCACCGCATCAACACCGAACGCCGACAAAACCACAACGCCCGCACCACCCGCCGAGCCAACCGCCCCAGCTACTTCGGACCAGCCCCACCCAGTGACAGCGACGACGACCCACCGCCGTTCTGATTGCCGACTTACCTAGAGGCGACGGCGAATAACCGCCATTCGCCGGGCACGCCCTTGAGCCGGTGAGCGCCGCGCTCCTCGAATTCGAGTCCTGATCCGATCACCAGGTCGCGCAGCGTGCTGGACACCAGCACCTCGTTGGGGCCCGCCAGTGCGCTCA
The DNA here is from genome assembly GCF_049673265.1 of Mycobacterium sp. Lineage (GTDB taxonomy): Bacteria > Actinomycetota > Actinomycetes > Mycobacteriales > Mycobacteriaceae > Mycobacterium. Next base: position 1,110 of record NZ_JBATXN010000032.1, read on the forward strand.
CACGCGCCCCGATATGCACAGCGATCCCACCGATGTCATCACCGCGCATCTCACACTCGCCGGTGTGCAACCCGGCGCGCACCTCGATACCCAGCGCGCGCACCGCGTCGCGAATTGCCATGGCGCAGCGGATCGCTCGCTGCGGGCCGTCAAACATCGCCAGAAAGCCGTCACCCGAGGTGTTCACCTCGCGGCCCCGAAACCGGGCGAGCTGGGCCCGGACGACGGCGTCGTGCGCATCAAGCAGGGCATGCCAGTCCCGGTCGCCGATCGCCGCGGCGCGACGCGTCGACTCCACGATGTCGGTGAACAACACGGTCGCAAGCACCCGATCGTCGGCCACTTCTGCCTGGTGGCCGGTGAGGAACTGCGCGATCTCCTGGAAGGACGGGCGCCATGGTTCGACGAAGTGGTACATGTTGCGCCCTGGTAGTTCAACGTATTTCGCGCCCGGTACGTGATCAGCGATGTACTTGCCCATCGCGGGCACGAGTATCGGGTCGTCGGTGTGGTGGACGACGAGGGTTGGCACGCGGAC
>NZ_JBATXN010000033.1:0-3935 GCF_049673265.1 Mycobacterium sp.
TCCTACCTGCACGGCGATGTCACCGACCCCGCACTGTATGACGCGCTGGCTAAGCGACTCGGTTCCAAGCGCGACTGCCTGTACTACCTCGAAATGCCGCCGGCCCTGTTTGCCCCCATTGTCGAGAGCCTGGGCAAGGCCGGATTGTTGAAGCACTCGCGCGTCGCGGTGGAAAAGCCCTTCGGCCATGACCTCAAGTCTGCGTGCGAACTCAACGCTCGGCTGCGCGCGGTATTGAGTGAGGAGCAGATCTTTCGGGTGGACCACTTCCTGGGCAAGCAGCCGGTGGTCGAACTCGAGTATTTGCGCTTCGGCAATCTGGCGCTGGCTGAGATGTGGGATCGTCACAGCATCTCTGAAATTCAGATCACGATGGCCGAGGACTTCGGTGTCGAGGATCGGGGCAGGTTCTACGACGGGGTCGGCGCCTTGCGCGACGTCGTGCAAAACCATCTGCTGCAGGTGCTCGCCGGAGTCGCTATGGAGCCGCCGGTCGGACCGAGCGCAGACGATCTCAACGACAAGAAAGCCGACGTTTTGCGCGCGATACCGGAGTTGGACCCGGACCGGTGCGTGCGGGGTCAATACCGCGGCTACACCGACATTGACGGGGTCGCCAAGCGCTCGCAGACCGAGACCTTCGTCGCGCTGCGATTGGAGATCGACAACTGGCGCTGGGCCGGGGTGCCGATTTTTTTGCGCGCGGGCAAGGCCCTGCCCGAACGGGTCACCGAGGTGCGGCTGTTCACCCACCGTGTCCCCGCGTTGGCTTTCCTGCCCGACCGCAAACGGGCCGAACCCAACCAGATTGCGCTTCGGATCGACCCTGATCCCGGACTGCGCCTGCAGCTGACCGCACTGGATGCGGGCCGCTGGCGCGACGTTCATCTTGATTCTTCGTTCATGCAGGACTTGGGCGAGCCGTTGACGCCATACGAGCGCCTCCTTCACGCTGCGCTGACCGGGGATCACCAGCTGTTCGCGCGTGAAGACAACATCGAAGAGACCTGGCGCATCGTGCAGCCATTGCTGGACAAACCCGGCAAGGTACACCGATATGAACCCGGCTCGTGGGGGCCAGACGAGGCACAGTCGCTGCTGCGCGGCCACCACGGTTGGCAGCAACCGTGGCTCCCCACCGACCACCAGGCATCAAGGTAAGGAGAACAAACAACATGCAGCTAGGGATGATCGGGCTGGGCCGGATGGGCGCGAACATCGTGCGCCGGCTGGTCGATGCCGGGCACGAATGCGTTGTCTACGACCACGATCCGGACGCGGTCAAGGCGATGGCACACGACGACGGGATTACCGGCGCTGATTCATTGTCAGAGCTGGCGGAGAAGCTCACCAAACCTCGGGTGGTTTGGGTGATGGTGCCAGCCGGCGACATCACCAGCGGGGTGATCGACGATCTGGCCAAGACGCTGGAATCCGACGACATCGTGATCGACGGCGGCAACTCTTACTACCGCGACGACTTCAAGCATGCAAAGCGGCTGTCCGAGAAGGGGATTCACCTGTTGGATTGCGGCACCAGTGGTGGTGTGTGGGGTCGCGAGCGCGGCTACTGCTTGATGATTGGCGGCGACGACCGAGCGTTCACCCATGCGGAGCCGATATTCGCCTCCGTTGCGCCGGGGGTCGACGCCGCGCCACGTACACCGGGCCGCCGCGGTGAGATCGCGGAGCCCGAGAAGGGCTACCTACACTGCGGGGCAACCGGCGCCGGGCATTTCGTCAAGATGGTGCACAACGGAATTGAATACGGAATGATGGCCTCGCTCGCCGAAGGCCTAAACATCTTGCGCAACGCGGATATCGGCACCCGCATCGAGAAGGGCGACGCCGAAACCGCGCCACTGGTAAACCCCGAGTGCTACCGGTACGACTTCGACATTCCCGACATCGCCGAGGTATGGCGCCGGGGCAGCGTCATCGGCTCGTGGCTGCTGGACCTGACCGCGATCGCGCTACATGATTCCCCCGACCTGAAAGAGTTCTCCGGCCGGGTTTCCGACTCCGGGGAGGGCCGGTGGACCGCCATCGCGGCTATCGACGAGGGCGTGCCCGCGCCGGTGCTGACGACCGCGCTACAGTCTCGCTTCGCCTCGCGCAGCCTCGATGACTTCGCCAACCAGGCGCTGTCGGCGATGCGTAAACAGTTCGGTGGACACGCGGAAAAGCCTGCGAACTAACGCGTTACGAACGTCACGACGACGTCGCTGAAGGCGTCATTGTCGTCGCCGGCCGCGGTGTGCCCGGCTTCGGACAGCTCGACGAACTCCGCGTTGGGCACCGTCGCCAGAAAGTGACGCACGCCTTCGGGGCTGACCACGTCGGATAGCTTGCCGCGGATCAACAGCACCGGGATGGTCAAGTCCGCGGCGGCCTGCTCAAACTTCTCGGTGCGCAGCTCCGGGTCGTCGCCGGGCTTCGTCATAAATGCCGGATCCCAATGCCAATACCATCGGCCGTCGCGCAGCCGCAGGTTCTTCTTCAACCCCTCCGGGCTGCGCGGCCGCCTCCGATGGGGCAGATATGCGGCGACGGCGTCGGCCGCCTCGTCCAGTGAGCCGAACCCGTGCAGACCGCTGAACATGAACTCGCGGATGCGGGCACTACCGTTCTTCTCGAACCGCGGCACCACGTCAACCAGGACCAGCCGGGTGACCCGATCGGGGCCCGCCTGATCGGCGACGAGGATGCCGGTCAACCCGCCCATGCTCGCTCCGATCAGCGTCACCGGCCGGCCGATGGCGCCGAGCACCTCCATGACGTCAGCGGTCAACGTCTCGACGTCGTAGTCGGCGTCGGGTGCCCGATCGCTGTCACCGTGGCCGCGACTGTCCAACGCCACGACGTGGAATCCCTCGTCGGCGAGCACTTGGCCGGTGTTTTTCCAGGAGAACCGATTTTGGCCACCGCCATGCAGCATCAAGATCGTCGGTCGGTCGGCCCCCGGGTCTGCGCCGCGGTTCCACTCGTCGGCGACCAGCGTGAGGCCATTGACGCCCGAATATTCGACAGTCTGCGGAGTACTGCTCACAGTAGTCACGGGCGTCCTCTCGGAGAGATATCCGCCTGACGTTACCTATAGCGAAAACTTGTCATCGGTCGGGGCGTCGATGACTTTTGGCCGTCTCGCTGGTCAATCAATGAAAGCGACCAACGACTAGGAGACGGCATGCCCTCGATTACGCCCTCACTGTGGTTCGACCACAACCTGGAAGAGGCGGCGACGTTCTACACCTCGGTGTTCCCGAACTCGCACATTGAGGGCTTGAACCGGACCACCGAGGCGGGTCCCGGCGAGCCGGGCTCGGTTTTGTCGGGCAGCTTCGTGTTGGACGGCGCCCGGTTCATCGGGATCAACGGTGGCCCACAGTTCCCGCACAGCGAGGCGGTGTCGTTCACGGTCAGCTGCAAAGACCAAGACGAGGTTGACTACTACTGGGAGAGGCTGACCGACGGCGGCGAGGAATCCCAGTGCGGCTGGTGCAAGGACCGATTCGGTCTGAGTTGGCAGATCATTCCGGACCGGCTGTACGAGCTGGTCAGCGATCCAGATCCGGCACGCGCGACGGCGGCCACCAAAGCGATGCTGGAAATGCGCAAGATCGTTGTCGCCGACCTCGAAGCTGCGGCGGCAGCGGCGTAAAGCCTCTGCGGCGATCAGCGTTTGACCCGGACCTGTCTGCCGTCGGCCGACCCGTACGTTGGGTGGTATGCCCGACGATGCTGCCAGCTCCGGCGGTGAGCCAGACGTCGTATACCTTCGGCCCATCCAATCCGCGACCCAGGTCGATCGGATCGCGCTGGTCGCCGGCCTCGTCGCGGGTGTGCTGTTGGCAGGGCTGGTCGGCTGGCTGGGTTTCCGAGCGTATGAGGCCGACAATCTCGAGGCGCAGCGCAACCTCTTCGTGCAATCAGCT
>NZ_JBATXN010000034.1:0-25294 GCF_049673265.1 Mycobacterium sp.
ACCAAAGCAAGACACCAAAAACTGGCATCAAAAAACCACGTCCCAACACGGGGCGTCGAAACGCGGCAAAAAAACAACAACAAAAACAAAACCACCAAACACACTATTGAGTTCTCAAACAACACCCGTGAACAGGCAACCCTGCCACTATACTCCGCGGCACAGGGGTGGTCAACTCGCCGCCGAACCGCGCAGGATCGACGAGAGTCGTTATGTCGCAACTATTCTACGCGCTCGATCTCCGCTCCGAGACTGCTCAGATTTTCCACGAACAGCGGATAGCCACGGTCGATGTGAAACACGTCGTGCACCTCGGTGTCGCCGTCGGCCACCAGCCCGGCCAGCACCAGGCCAGCGCCGGCCCGGATATCCGATGACCATACGGGCGCACTCGACAGTTGCGGCAGCCCTCGCACGACGGCGTGGTGCCCGTCGGTGCGAGCGTCGGCGCCAAGGCGGATCATCTCCTCGACAAATCGGAACCGTGCCTCAAATACGTTCTCGGTAATCATCGATGTGCCGTCGGCAATCGAAGCCAGGCCAATCGCCATCGGCTGCAGATCTGTCGGGAACCCGGGGAACGGCAGCGTTGCGACATTGACGGCCTTCGGGCGCTCGTACTGCGTCACCCGGAAGCTGTCGTCGGTCTGGGTGACCGTGGCGCCCACGTCGTGCAATTTGTGCAAGACAACTTGGAGGTGCGCCGGATCGATCCCGGTCACCGTGATGTCACCGCGGGTCATCGCCGCGGCGATGCCCCAGGTGGCCGCCACAATCCGGTCGCCAATGACGCGATGCTCGGTCGGATACAGCCGCGGGACACCGGTGATCGTCATCGTGGGCAAGCCCGCGCCTTCGACCTGAGCACCCATCTGGTTCAACATCGTGCATAGGTCCACAACGTCGGGTTCGCGCGCGGCATTGTGAATCGTGGTCACGCCTTCTGCCAGCACCGCGGCCATCAGGATGTTCTCGGTGGCTCCGACCGACGGAAACTCCAGCTGAATCTCCGCGCCCCGCAAGGCATCTGCCTGGGCGACGACACAGCCGTGCTCGATATTGCAGACAGCTCCCAATTGCCGCAGCCCGGCCTGATGCATATCCAGCGGACGTGACCCGATGGCGTCACCGCCCGGCAGTGCGACTTTTGCTCGCTTGCATCGCCCGACCAGGGGGCCGAGGACGCAGACCGAGGCTCGGAACTGGCGGACTGCGGCAAAGTCTGCGTCGTACTTCGGCTCGTCCGGGGAGGTGATGCGTACGGTTGCGCCCGACAGTTCGACCGTGGCACCCAGGCCCCTCAGCACCTCGGCCATCAGCGGAACGTCCAGAATGTCGGGGCAGTTGGTGATCGTGCTGGTGCCTTCGGCGAGAAGGGCGGCAGCCATCAACTTGAGAACGCTGTTCTTCGCCCCGCCAACAGCGACTTTGCCCGACAACCGGCTGCCACCGGTCACAACGAATCGCTCGGCCACTCGGGTTAGTTTAGTGAAGCGGTTTCGCCCTGTCAGTGGGCATGGCGGTCCGAGCGGTACGGTTTTTAGTCATGGCGGTACACCTGACTCGCATCTATACCCGCACCGGCGACGACGGCACGACGGGCTTAAGCGATTTCTCGCGGGTCTCCAAGAACGACGCGCGGTTGGTGGCCTACGCCGACTGCGACGAAGCCAACTCGGCGATCGGTGTGGCGATCGCGCTAGGACACCCGACGCAACAACTGACAGACGTCCTACGGCAAATCCAGAACGACCTGTTTGATGCCGGCGCGGATCTCTCGACTCCAGTTGTGGAGAATCCCAAGCATCCTCCGTTGCGCATCACGCAGTCATACGTCGATCGACTCGAGACGTGGTGTGACGAGTTCAACGAGGGCCTGCCAGCGCTGAACTCCTTTGTGCTCCCCGGTGGCTCACCACTTTCGGCACTGCTGCATGTCGCTCGCACCGCGGTGCGACGTGCGGAGCGTTCGGCGTGGTCTGCGATCGAACAGCACCCTTCGGATGTCAGCCCGCTACCCGCTAAGTACCTAAACCGGTTGTCCGACTTGTTGTTTATCTTGTGCCGGCTGGCCAACCCTGGCGGCGACGTGCTGTGGCAACCGGGCGGCGGCGGGGCCAGCCAGCCGGAGAAGTAAAGCTGAAGATCAGATGCTGCGGCGGCGCGCGCGCGGCGAGGGACGTGACTCCAGCCAAGACTGGAAAGCGGTCAAAGCGCCGCGTTCCAGGGCGATTTCATAACCCGCCCTGCGCTCTTGCATCGTGTCGCGCAGTTCCAACACGATGATCTCTTCCGTCATGATGTCGAATTCGTCACCGCGTGGCGAACGCCGCGACACGATCTCCACACCTCGCCTGTTGAGCCGGCGATCCGGCCATAGCCGAACACTGGACAATCGGTAGAAGGCGGCATCACCACCCCGGTAGCGGATCACGCCGTGCCGCCAACCATGGCCCCCGACAGCGGGGATGTCCCGCATGATCGCCGCGGTCCCGCCCTGACGCAGCTTCCACAAGCGATAACTCAAGGCTACGACGGCAATTCCCAACACGGCGACGAGCACGACCATGGTAATCATGAGCGTGCTCATCGGCGCGGCCCGCTAGTCGAGCGCGCCGACAGCGCGCAGCCTGGCTCGCCCCCTGGCGGCGACCCGAGGATCGTCTGACTCCGAATCTTGTTTCGCCGTAGACTCGTCGATCTCCGATTCGAACTCCGCGGATTCGGCGAGGATGCTCACGCCCTCCTCGGTCACCGACATAAAACCGCCGTCCACCGCGATGCGCAGATCTTTCTCGCCGTCGCGTTCGACCCGAACCATGGCGTCGTCGACCAGTTGCGCTACCAGTGGGATATGCCTTGGCATGATGCCGATTTCGCCAACGGTCGTGCGGGTGAAGATGAACGTCGCCTCACCCGACCAGATTTTCCGGTCGACGGCCACGATCTCCACTTTCATCTCGGCCATCTCAAACTCGATTCATCACAGCTTGGCGCCGAAGCTTTCGGCCTTCTTCGCCAGGTCGTCCAGGCCGCCGATCAGGAAGAATGCCTGCTCGGGCACGTGGTCGAAGTCGCCCTTGGTGAGCTTGTCGAACGCCTCGATGGTTTCCTTCAGCGGCACGGTGGAACCGGGCTGACCGGTGAACTGTTCGGCCGCCATCATGTTCTGCGACAGGAACCGCTCGATGCGTCGGGCCCGGTTGACCTGTTGCTTGTCTTCTTCGGACAGCTCGTCGATACCCAGAATCGCGATAATGTCTTGTAGATCCTTGTAGCGCTGCAGGATCCGAATCACTTCCTGCGCCACCCGGTAGTGCTCGTCGCCGACCACCGAGGGGTCCAGGATGGTGGAGCTGGATGCCAGCGGGTCCACCGCTGGGAAGATGCCCTTGGAGAACACATTTCGGGAGAGCTCGGTCGTCGCGTCCAGGTGGGCGAACGTCGTCGCCGGCGCCGGGTCGGTGTAGTCGTCGGCGGGCACGTACACGGCTTGCATCGAGGTGATGGACTTGCCACGCGTCGAGGTGATTCGCTCCTGAAGCTCACCCATTTCGTCGGCGAGCGTGGGCTGATATCCCACTGCCGAAGGCATTCGGCCGAGCAGCGTGGACACCTCCGATCCGGCCTGGGTGAATCGGAAGATGTTGTCGATGAACAACAGAACGTCCTGGCCCTGCTCATCGCGGAAGTACTCGGCCATCGTCAAGGCCGACAACGCCACTCGCATACGGGTGCCGGGCGGCTCATCCATCTGACCGAACACCAGCGCGGTGTCCTTGAGCACGTCGGCTTCACCAAGCTCGACCCACAGGTCGTTGCCCTCGCGGGTGCGCTCGCCGACACCGGCGAACACCGAGGTGCCGCCGAAGTTTCGGGCGATCCGGTTGATCATCTCCTGGATCAGAACCGTTTTGCCCACGCCGGCACCGCCGAACAGCGCGATCTTGCCACCGCGCACGTACGGCGTCAGCAGGTCGACAACCTTCAGACCCGTCTCGAGCATCTCGGTGCGCGGTTCCAGCTCGTCGAACGGCGGCGCCTTGCGGTGAATCGGCCAGCGATCGAAGTCTTTTCCGTAGCCTTCTTCATCCAGGCAGCGGCCCAGCGCGTTGAACACGTGGCCCTTGACACCGTCGCCAACCGGCACCGAAATCGAATTCCCGGTGTCGATCACCTCAACGCCGCGAACCAGCCCGTCGGTGGGCTGCATCGAAATCGCGCGGACCAGGTTGTCGCCGAGGTGCTGTGCGACCTCCAACGTCAATGTCTTGGCGAGCGCCTTGAACGTGACGTCAGTGTGCAGAGCATTGAACAGCGCCGGTACCGAGCCACGCGGAAATTCGACGTCGACGACCGGCCCAGTGACCCGTACCACGCGGCCGTTGGTGTCGGTGCCCTTGGAACTCTTGGACTTTTGAGTGGTAGCAGCCATATCTTTTTCGCTTCCTGGTGTGGCTTATCCGGTGGCGTCGGCGAGCGCATTTGCGCCACCGACGATTTCGCTGATTTCTTGGGTGATTTGGGCCTGCCGCTCACGGTTGGCCTGAAGGGTGAGGTCCTTGATGAGATCGTCGGCGTTGTCGCTCGCCGACTTCATTGCCCGTTGGCGCGATGCCAACTCCGATGCAGCCGACTCGAGCAGCGCCAGATATACGCGGGTCGTCAAGTACCGCGGTAACAGCGAGTCGAAAAGCGTCGTCGCATCTGGTTCGAATGAGTACAACGTGTGCGGTTCCCGGTCGTCCTCGACGTACTCGATAACCATCGGCGCAATGCGGTGTGCCTCCGCCGACTGCGACATCATCGACTTGAACTCGGTGTAGACGATGTGCAGTTCGTCGACACCCTCAGGGGCGTCCTGCTCCTGACGTTCATCGTCGTTCTCGACCCCGACCATGAAGGCGTCCACCAGTGTCTCGGCCACCTTGGTCGCATCTTCGTAGCTAGGTCGTTCCGAGAAGCCCGTCCACGACTCGCTGATGTCCCAGTTTCGAAATGAGTAGTAGCCCATTGCTTTACGCCCGACGGTGTAGAGCACCGGCGTCTTGCCGTCTTGCCGCAGCCGCGAAAAGAGCTCTTCGGCTCGGCGAAACGCGCCGGAGTTGTACGCGCCACAAAGCCCACGGTCCGACGAGACCACAAGCACGCCGGCCCGTTTTGGTTCCGGGCGCTCTACCAGCAATGGATGGTCCAGCGCGGCTTCCTCGGCCAGGGTGGTGAGCATGTTGGTGATCTCGTTGGCGTAGGGCCGGGCCTCCTCGAGCCGGGCCTGCGCCTTGCCGATACGCGACGTCGCGATCATTTCCTGTGCCTTGGTGATCTTTTTGATCGACCCGGCGGAGCGGATCCGGCCCCGCAGTTCGCGAAGTGTGGCAGCCATCCTCTATTACTTCTTCTTCTGCTCCGGTGGCGCGGGCTTGTGAACCTGCACAGCTTCTTTCGCCACCTTTTCCTCGTCGAGGGCTTCCACGTGCTCGTCGGGCACCACCGAGCCACCGCCGGTGGCCGCGAAGCCCTTCTTGAAGTCCTTGACCGCTTTGGTCAACTTGTCTTCCGTCTCCTCCGACAGCTTCTGGGATTCCCGGATTTCCGAGAGGATGCCTTCCTCGGCAGCCCGGATGTGGTCGAGGAACTCGGTTTCGAAGCGCCGCACGTCTTCAACTGGGACTGAGTCAAGGTGACCGCCGCTGCCGAGGAAGATCGCGACCACCTGCTCCTCAACCGGCACCGGCTGGTTTTGCGGTTGCTTCAGCAATTCGACCAACCGCTCACCGCGCTCCAACTGCGCCTTGGACGTTGCGTCAAGATCGGAAGCGAACGCCGCGAACGATTCGAGCTCGCGGTACTGCGAGAGATCCAAGCGGAGACTTCCTGCCACCTCTTTCATTGCCTTGATCTGCGCCGCACCACCCACGCGGGAGACCGACACACCAACGTTGATGGCGGGCCGGACACCCTGGTTGAACAGATCGGACTCTAGGAAGCACTGCCCGTCGGTGATGGAGATGACGTTGGTCGGGATGTAGGCCGAGATGTCGTTGGCCTTGGTCTCGATGACGGGCAGCCCAGTCAACGAACCGCCGCCCAGCTCGTCGGACAACTTGGCGCAACGCTCCAGCAGGCGTGAGTGCAAATAGAACACGTCACCGGGATAGGCTTCGCGGCCGGGTGGGCGGCGGAGCAGCAGCGAGATCGCCCGGTAGGCCTCGGCCTGCTTGCTCAGGTCGTCGAACACGATCAACACATGCTTGCCCTGATACATCCAGTGCTTAGCGATGGACGAACCAGTGTATGGCGCAAGCCATTTGAAGCCGGCAGAATCTGATGCAGGCGCGGCGACGATCGTCGTGTAGTCCATCGCGCCGCCCTCTTCCAGCGTGTGGTGCACTGCGGCGATTGTGGTGCCCTTCTGCCCGATGGCCACATATACGCAGCGCACCTGCTTGTCCTCGTCCCCGCTTTCCCAGTTCTGCCGCTGGTTGAGGATGGTGTCGACGCACACTGCGGTCTTGCCGGTCTTGCGGTCGCCGATGATCAGCTGACGCTGTCCGCGCCCAATGGGCGTCATAGCGTCGATGGCCTTGATCCCCGTCTGCAGTGGCTCTTTGACGCCCTGGCGCTGCACCACCGAGGGGGCCTGGATTTCCAGCGCCCGACGTTCGTCGGACTCGATGTCACCGCGGCCGTCGATCGGCTGGCCGAGAGGGTTGACCACCCGACCGAGGAACCCGTCGCCAACCGGCACCGACAGCACGTCGCCGGTGCGCTTGACCTGCTGGCTCTGTTCGATTTTCTCAAAGTCACCCAGGATCACCGCGCCGACGCTGTGCTCATCGAGGTTGAGCGCCACTCCCAAAACCCCGCCGGGGAATTCAAGAAGCTCCTGGGTCATCACGGACGGTAGGCCCTCGACGTGCGCGATACCGTCGCCGGCGTCGACGACGGTGCCGACCTCCTCCCGCGCGGTGTCGGAGGTAAAGGAGCTAACGTATTCTTCGACCGCGCCCTGAATGTCTTCAGCGGAGATTGTCAACTCTGCCATGGCTTTTCGTTCTTCCTGCTTGTCGATTGTGTTGGCTAGGTGGTGTGTCAGTCTGGCATCTGGTTTTGGGCCGCGACGAGACGAGACGAAAGCGTACCGTCGATGACCTCGTCGCCGACCGAAATTGCGAGCCCGCCGAGCAGCTCTGGTTCGATTTGCATCTGCGCTTTCACCGGATGGCCATAGATCCGGCTTAATACTTGGGCCAAGCGTTCCCGCTGGGCGTCGCTGAGTTCGGCGGCCGCCTTGATGTGTGCGACGACTTCGCCGTGGCGGGCCACGGCCACTTCGGCCAGCGTGAGCGCCGCCACCTCGATCGATTGGCCTCGCAACAACTCGACTGTCTTGGCAAGCAGGTCAAGGGCGACGGGATTGACTCTGGTGCTTGCACTTTGCAGTACGTTGCGCAGCAATTCGACCCGGCTGTCCGCCGGTGCTTGGTAGTCGCCCAGCAATATGGAGAGGCGCGGTTGGGCATCCAGGATGCGGCTGAACCAGAACAACTGGTCCTCGACCTCGTCGATGGTGCCGGCATGTTCGGCGCGCATCAATAAGGCGTGTCGCAATGCAAGCTCGACAGCAGAGACCAGATCGGCGCTGGCCGACCACCGTTGCGAGACGGCCGTTTTGAGGATGTCGAGCGCGTGCTCTCCGACTTTGTCGGACACCAGCCGCTCGAGCAGCCGGACCCTGGGTCCTGCATCTTCGGCCGGGACGGTGAGATACCGGGCGACGACCGCCTCGCGGTCCAACAGCGCGGCGACCGAAGTCAATTCGTCCGCGAGGGTCGATAATCCACGGTCGTCTATGCCCTTGGCTACCTCACCGAACCGCTTCATCACGGCGTCCAGCGCTAGGCGGCTAGCCGAACGCATTTTCGCCGCAACCGGGTACTCGACCTCCGCTTTGGAGGGCGCCATCGCGTCCAGGTCGTCGAGAAAGCGGTCGACCGTTGCCGACTGCTGGGCCGAGTCGGCAACATAGCCACGCACCAATTCGCCTGCCCGCCGCACGGATTCGCCACCGAGCTCCTGGCGCAGCTGGCGAATCAGCTGTCCCCGCAGCAGTACAACCTGCTTGGCGCCCTGCGATTTGATCCGCTCGGCTTCACTATCGGCCTGGGCCCGCATTTGTTCACCAATGCGTTTGGCATCTGCCTGGGCTTCTTCGGTGACCCTCTTGGCCTCCGCCTTGGCGTCGTCTACTGCCTTGCTGCGCGCTTGCGTTGCTTCCTCGAGCCGATCGGCAGCAGCTGCGGCCTCGTCCAACTGCTGCCGCACGGTGTTCTGCCGGTTGGCCATCATCGTGCGCACCGGCGGCACGACGTAGCGCCAAACCAGCAACACAATGAGAACGAACCCGACGAACTGCCCGATGAATGTCGACATCTTCGCTACCGCCCCGACCCGGTAGTGGTGACCGAAGTGGTGACCTCGACTCCGAGAATCCGGCTGGCCAATTCGGTGGACATGCCTTCGACGCGAGAGCGCAGATCCGCAGCCACGGCATCGCCCTCCCGTTTGAGTTGCTCAGCCGCGTCCTGCAACGTCGACGAAACCTCTTGCTCAGCGCCGGCGCGCAATTCCTCGAGGTGCTTGCGCCCCTCGGCGCGGGCATCGTCTCGGGCCGCTGAGGCTTTGACCCGAGCTTTCGACATCGCCTTCTCGTAGTCTTCCTGGGCGGCCGCGAATTGCTCGTTCGACTTCTTGTTGTCCGCCAGCGTCTTGGTGACCATATTTTCGCGCTCTTTCAACACCTTCGAGATCGGCGGAACCACGAAGGTGCCGATCACGCCAAGCACGATCAAGAAGATGATCAGCACAACGAAGAAGGTGCCGTTGGGGATGAGGAAGTTGTTACCGCCTCCCTCAGCCAGTACGACAGCGCTCATGTCACCCATCTCAGCTGTTACTTGACCGGGGTGGCAAAGACGAACAGCGCCATGAAGGCCAAGTTGATGAAGTAGGCAGCCTCGACCAGACCAACCGTGATGAAGAACGGGGTGAACAGTCGGCCTTGTGCCTCGGGCTGGCGGGCGATGCCGGAGATCAGCGCGTTACCGGCGATACCGTCACCAATACCGGCGCCGATCGCGCCACCAGCCATGATCAGTCCGCCGCCGATGAGGGCGCCGGCAGCGATTTGCGGGTTCATTGCTTATCCTCCTTGATATTTGGTAGCGGTCTACCAAGTCTGTAGTTGTGTTGGGAACCGGGAGATGTGTGCGGACCTAATCATGTTCCCCTTCCAGCTCCATCGCTTGACTGAAGTACAAGATGGTCAGCAGCGCGAAGATGAACGCTTGAATCGCGCCGACGAATAGGTCGAATGCCTTCCAGATCGCATTCGGCGCCCACAAGATATACGGCGGGAACAGCGCAATCAGCCCGATCAAGATGCCGCCGGCGAACATATTGCCGAAAAGTCGGAGCGACAGCGAGATTGGCTTGGCCAGCTCTTCCACCACGTTGATCGGCGAGAAGATCGCACCGACCCCGGGGGGCAGGGTGTCCCAGACGTGCCCCTTGAGCACCTTGACCGGATACCCAATCGGGCCGCTGCGCCAGATGCCGGAGAGGTGGTAGCAGATGAAGACGAACAACGCCAAGGCCAGCACGTAGTTGATGTCCGCCGCCGGGGGGCCGAACAACTCCTTCGGCGATCCGCCCGTCGAGTGGGTGTACTGCAGCGGCAGCACCGACAACCAGTTCGAGAACAGGATGTACACGAAAAGCGTGACGGCCAGCGGCAACACAAACGGCGCAATTCGCATGCCGATGGCGGTTTCGATCTGATCGCGCATCTGAATAGTGATCGCCTCGAAGAACAACTGCACGCCGTTCGGCACGCCGCTGGAGGTGACCTTGGCGCGAAGGAAGAATGCCAGCCCGATGACGATGACGGCGGCGATCGCAGAGGCCATGATCGTGTCGACGTTGACGGTCAGGCCGAACCAGCGGGCGGTGTCGTGATGGCCGACCTCGATGGCGGCGTCAGCCAGGAGCGCCTTAGTCATCGCTGTTGCCGTTCCCTTCTGCCCCGACGGACTCCGTGCGCAGCTTCTTCCACACCGGTAGCGCGGTCGACACCACCAGCACTACCTGAAATAGCGCAAGACCAAACACCACACCCAAGCCGGCGGGTCGAAATACATAAGCGACGGCCAGTCCGATCACGGTGATGATCAGCAGTCGGGTGGCCGAGTTCATCGCCATTTTCTTCTTCAGCGGGTGCGCATCGGCGGTGATCGCTGCTACGGAGCGCTGCACGCCGAGGGCGTTGAGCAAACCCAGGAGGAGTCCCACGCCGAAGAAAATGCCGACCATCGGATGGCCGAGCGCACCGGCGGCGGCGACCGCGATGGCAGTCAGCGCAACCGAGATCGCGAGCAGACGAATTGGCCGGAACGCAACGGAGGGAAACACCAACGGCGCGTCCTGCGCTGGTGTTGTCACTACTGCACCTCAGTCCTCGCTAGGGGGGAGTTGCCTGGTTGAACGTTGCGTGGCCCGTTGAGCGTATCGGAGGGCAATCACTGCACTCGCATCACCCAAGGGACAACTCCCCTTTGTCGGTCGTACGTCCGACCAATCGGACAGGGATCCGATGGCCGGTGGCCGGCAACCCGCGAGGTTTATTCGGGTTCTACCAGCACCGTACCACATTTCGAGCTACCCTACTACTCCTCGTCGTAGACGTCGTCACGGCGTCGTAGCAGCGGGATCAACGTGGCGATAATCGCGACGGCGATGGCGCCCAGCATCACCGCCGCGGTATCGCGTGGGTTGAAGAAAATTGTGCTCGCGGTGCCGAATGCGACTATGCCTACCCACAAATAGATGATCAGCACCACGCGTCGGTGCGAATGACCGATCTGCAGCAGCCGATGATGCAGGTGCATCTTGTCGGGGGTGAAGGCGCTACGACCCGCCCGGGTACGCCGCACAATCGCCAGCAGCAGGTCGAGCATTGGCACGAACATGACTGCCACGACCAACAGGAACGGCGACAGCAGAGCAAACACATCACGGGCGCCGTAAGCGTTCTGCGAAATCGGGCCCGCGGCCGTTGTCGACGCGGCGGCCAGCATCAGGCCGATGAGCATCGAACCGGAATCTCCCATGAAGATCTTTGCTGGATGGAAGTTGTGCGGCAGAAAGCCGAGGCACGCCCCGGCCAGCACCACTGAAATGACCGCCGGCGGGTAGAACAGGACGTCGCCGCCGTGATCGCGCAGCAGGCCGACCGAGAACATGCAAATCGCCAGAGCGGTGATCAACCCGAGCCCGGCGGCCAGCCCGTCGAGACCGTCGACGAAGTTCATCGCGTTGACGATCGACACGGTCAGGGCCAGCGTGAGCAGGATCGAGGAGGCTTGGTCCAACACGATGGTGCCGACGCCGCCCAACGGAATGTAGAGGACGCTCCAGGCCACGCCCATGGTGACCAGCACGCTGGCCGCGGTGATCTGACCGGCGAACTTCGTCAGCGCATCCAGACCCCAGCGATCATCGATCAGGCCGATGCCCATGATCACCGCGCCGGACACCAGCACCGCGGGCATGCCCGAGGAGTAGACGAAACCGCGTGTCAAAGCGGGCAGCTGCGATGCGAGAAACACCGCGGCGATGACGCCTAGATACATCGCCAGGCCCCCCATCCGCGGCGTCGGCGTCACATGCACATCGCGTTCGCGTGGATACGCCACCGCGCCGAGCCGGGTCGCCAGCAGGCGCACCGGTCCCGTCGCGAAGTAGGTGATGATCGCGGCAGTGAGCCCGACGAGCGCCAGCTCACGCAACGGAACGCCGGCGCCACGGTCGGATAGCGCGAGCAGACCGCCGGCCAGGTTGTTCTGCACCACGTCTGTATTCAATTGCCGCGCGGGTCAGTCGGTCAAACTCGCGGCGTCCAAGCCGAGCACCGCGGCGATACTTTCTGCGCTGATCGGTCCGGGTCGAAGGATGCGTGGTTGGGCATCGGTGAGGTCGAGGATGGTCGAGGCTGCCTGCTGTGCGGAAGGACCGGCGTCGAGGTACACCTCGACGAGGTCGCCGAGCTGCTCGCGCGCGTCGTCGGCGTTGACAGCCGGCGGACGACCGGAGATGTTGGCGCTGGATACCGCCATCGGCCCGACCTCACGCAGCAGCGCGATGGCTACCGGATGCAGCGGCATCCGCAGCATTACCGTTCCGCGGGCATCGCCGAGGTCCCACAGCAGCGACGGCGCCTGCCGGACCACCAGGCTCAGCGCGCCCGGCCAGAACGCACGAATCAGATCACGCGTTGCCTGGGGCACCATCAGGGCAAGCCCCTCGATGGTGTGCCAGGAGCCAACCAGCACCGGCACCGGCATGTCGCGTCCGCGCCTCTTCGCCGAAAGCAGTGCGGCCACTGCCGCGCTGTCGAAAGCGTCGGCGCCGATGCCGTAGACGGTGTCCGTCGGAAGAACTACCAGCCGACCGTTTTTGACGGCGCCGACGGCCGATTCGATTCCGCGGGAACGCTGTTCGGGATCGGCGCAGTCGAATACGTCACTCACGAGTCGCTCCGGCGTGCCGTGACGAATCTCGGTCGTCCGGTCAGATCTGTTCTGGCGACGACGCCATCGAAAAGTCCTGTGCTGCTGACCAGTTCAGATGTCTGCAGTGATGTGGTGTCGTCGTGCTCGACGGCGAAGAAGCCGCCCGGACGCAACCAGCGGCCGGCCAGCCCGATGATCGCGGGGATCACCGCCATCCCGTCCGGGCCTGCAAACACGGCGTGCGCCGGATCATAGTGAGAGACTTCAGGTTCGAGCTCAACGGCTTCAGGCACGTACGGCGGGTTGGCCACCAGGAGGTCGACTTGCCCGTCGAGTTGGGCGAGCAAGTGCGGGTCGGTGGCGTCAGCGCGCAGCAACTCGATCGCGGTTCCTACCGAGTTTTTGCGAGCGTAGTCAAGGGCGGCGTCGGAGTCATCGATTCCGAGTACCCGAGCTGCCGGCCAGCGCTGTGCCAATACGAGCGCCAGCGCGCCCGAACCGGTGCAGACGTCGACGATCACCGGTGCTTCCGGAAGACACTGCGCGGTGGCCCATTCCAGCATGGCCTCGGTCTCCGGGCGCGGGATGAAGACGCCGGGTCCGACGAACAGCGTCAGCGGCCCGAAAGCTGCTGTGCCGGTGAGGTGCTGCAGCGGCACTCGGCGCGACCGCGCCGCGACCGCAGCGTGGTAGCGGTCGAAGAACGCGTCGTCGGGCGAATCGATCAGTGGCAGCCGTCCCCGCTCGGTGCCGGTGAAGTGCGCGGCCAACTCCTCGGCGTCGAAGCGCGCGGAGTTGATTCCAACGTCTGCGAGCTGCGTCGTAGCCGAGTCGATCGCGCACCGCAGTCGAGTCGTCATGCCTGCTGCAGCCGGGATTGCCGATCGGCGACGCTCAGAGCGTCGAATAGCGCCTCAAGGTCACCGTCGAGGACCTGGTCGAGATTGTGCGCCTTGTAACCGATGCGGTGGTCGGTGACCCGATTCTCGGGGAAGTTGTAGGTGCGGATGCGTTCGCTGCGGTCCACCGTGCGGATCTGGCTGGCACGATCGGCCGACGCGTCGGCCAGTGCCTGCTCCTCGGCCATCGCCTGCAGCCGAGCGGCCAGCACCTGCAAGGCTCGCGTCTTGTTCTGCAGCTGCGAGCGTTCGTTTTGGCACGTGACGACAATTCCGGTGGGCAGGTGGGTAATTCGTACCGCCGAGTCGGTGGTGTTGACGCCCTGACCACCCTTGCCGGACGATCGGTAGACGTCGATGCGCAGGTCCGACTCGTCGATCTGTACTTCGCCGACTTCCTCGGGTTCCGGGTAGACCAGCACGCCGGCGGCCGAAGTATGCACGCGGCCTTGGGATTCGGTGACCGGGACGCGCTGTACCCGGTGCACTCCACCCTCGAACTTCATCCGCGACCACACACCATCGGCCGAGTCGCCTTTGCTGGCGATCGTCAGCGTCGCGTCCTTGTAACCACCGAGATCCGAGGTGGTTTCGTCCAATACGGTTACCGTCCAGCCGTGCCGCTCGGCGTAGCGGATGTACATCCTGGCCAGGTCGGCGGCAAAGAGAGCCGATTCTTCGCCGCCCTCACCGGATTTGACCTCGAGCACGATGTCGTCGGCGTCATGCGGGTCGCGCGGCGCCAACATGTCGGTGAGCTGAGTGTCCAGCTCGGCAGCGCGCGTTTCGAGTTCGGCGATTTCATCGACAAACGACGCGTCATCGGCAGCCAGTTCCCGCGCGGTCTCCAGGTCTCCGCGCACCGACTCCAGCTTGCGGTGGGTGGCAACGATCGGCGCCAGTTGTGCAAACCGACGACCGACCTTGCGCGCGTTGGCAGCATTGCTGTGCAGTTCGGGATCGGCCAACTGGCGCTCGAGCTCGGCATGTTCGGCCAGCAGCGCGTCAATCGCCTGCACGCCCTGCGTCATGCTTGTCCTTCCCGCGCTGTCGAATTGCCCGAACGCGAAACGACGCCCGGCCTGGTGCGGTTTCCGCAGCAGATCGGGCGTCGGTCCAAGCTACTTGTCGACCGAAGCCTCTTTGTCGGCACCGGCCTTGCGCTTGCCGTAGCGCCGCTCGAAGCGAGCGACCCGGCCGCCGCTGTCCAGAATCTTCTGCTTACCGGTGTAGAACGGGTGGCACTGCGAGCACACCTCAACCACGATGTGCCCGCTTTCTTTGGTGCTGCGGGTCGTGAAGGTGTTGCCGCAACCGCAGACGACAGTGGTGTCGCCGTATGCCGGATGAATACCAGATTTCATGAGTTCCTCTTCGATTGCAGGCCGCCGGGTCGCCCCAACTAGCTGGACGTGAACCGGAACCTTAACTTCGGCACCTGATTATGCCAGGTCAGCCGCTCTCCCCCTAAACGCGCGCATACGGTTGCGCATTCCCCATGCTAACCGGGACTGACCGGGTTATTCGGCGCGGCCATCGCCGCCCTGCTCGACCACAGCGTAAATGCGGCCGCGCCCGGTCCGGGCCCACAGCAGGCCACCCTCTGGGATAGCGCCGCGGGACCTCAGCTCACGTTTGAGGATCTTATTGGTGGCGGTGGATGGCAAGCCGTCGGTGATCCACACGTGCCGCGGCCATGCCTTCGGCGATAGGTCGGACTGGCCGGCCAGAAATTCGCCGAACTCGCCGGGCGTCAGCTCTGCCCCGTCGACCAGCACCAACGCCGCCATCACCTGGTCGCCGACTTGCTCGTCCGGCACCGCGTACACCGCTACCTGGCTGACCGCCGGCAGCCGTTGCAGGATGCGCTCGATGGGAGCCGTGGTCATATTTTCGCCGTCGACCCGCAGCCACTCCCCGCTGCGCCCGGCGAAGTAGATCCAGCCGTCCGCGTCGCGGTAGGCCAGATCGCCCGACCAGAACATGCCGTGGCGGAGTCGCGCGTCGGTGGCCTCCTGATCGTTGTAGTACCCGGCGAACAGGCCGGCACCCGAGGTGTTGACCAGCTCGCCGATCGCCTCCTCGGCATTGATCAGCGAGCCGTCATCGTCGAAGCGGGCCACCGCACATTCGGCGAGCGTGTCGGGATTGTAGATGCGCACACCGGGAAAGCCCTGGCCCAAAGAGCCAGGCGGGCAGCCATCTTCGCGGGTAATGATGATCGCGCCTTCGGTCGAGCCGAAGCCGTCCCATACCGTGCAGTCGAAACGCCGACTGAACTCGGCGATGTCGCGATCGCTTGCCTCGTTGCCGAACGCAACCCGCAGCGGGTTGTCCCGATCGTCGGGCTGCTCGGGGGTGGCCAGCACGTAGGCCAACGGCTTGCCGACGTAGTTCATATAGGTCGCGCCGTAGCGGCGTAGATCGTGCAGCAAACCGGAGGCGGAGAATGTCGCGGGAACCATCGCCGCACCGGAGCCGACCGCCACGCTCCAGCCGGCGAGCAGCGCGTTGGAGTGAAAGAGCGGCATCGACAGGTAGCAGACGCCGGATGAATCGACCTCGAACCGTTCGATCAGCGTGGAACCGGCGAAAATCACGGTCAGATGGGTGACCCGGACGGCCTTCGGCTCGCCGCTGGTGCCCGAAGTGAAGATCATCATGAAGGTGTCGGTCGGCTCGACCTCGCGATGCGGTACGAGCGACCCGGCTGCCGCCAGCAAACCGGACCACTCATCGGTGGAGGTGTCCAGGACGCGGACCCCGGGCAGATCCAGCCCGTCGAGCAGTGCGCGATGCGCGGGGTCGGTGAGCAGTATCTGGCAGTCGGCCCGCAGGACGTCGTTGGCCAGTGCCGCACCGCGACGGGTGTCGTTGATGCCGCACAGTACGTATCCGCCGAGTGCGGCAGCAGCCATCGCGGTGAGCATTTCGGGGGTGTTGCCCAGCAGTGCACCGACGTGCAGGGGGCGTTTGGGGTCGGCGATACCGATCAGTGCGGCGGCGGCAGTTGAGGCGTCCGCGAGATGATCGCGCCAACTCCATACCCGATCGCCGTATTTCACCGCCGGAGTGGAGTCGCCCACGCGGGTGCGAAGCAGTTGCTGAATGGTCTCCGCCACGGCTGGGACGTTACCGGCGCAGCTTTAGCTGCCTAGTAGGAAGGCCGAAGTAGGTCGACCGCGGTGATGTGTTAACCGATTAGTCGTTGTCCATGCCCGGTGTTGTCTTGGAGACCTGGACCAGGAATTCGTAGTTGGTCTTGGTCTTACGCAGCTGCGACATCAGTAGGTCAATGGCCTGGTGGGAATCCAGACCGGAGAGCACACGACGCAGCTTGTGCACGATGCCGAACTCGTCGGGCGAGAGCAGAAGCTCGTCTTTCCTTGTGCCCGAAGGGTTTACGTCGACGGCGGGGAACACCCGACGTTCAGAGATCTTGCGGTCAAGCTTGAGCTCGGCGTTACCGGTGCCCTTGAACTCCTCGAAGATCACGGTGTCACCGGTGGATCCGGTTTCCACCATCGCGGTCGCGATGATCGTCAACGAGCCGCCCCCTTCGATGTTGCGGGCGGCGCCCAGGAAACGCTTCGGCGGGTACAGCGCAGTGGAGTCGACACCACCGGACAGGATGCGGCCTGAAGCCGGCGACGCGTTGTTGTACGCGCGTCCCAGGCGGGTGATCGAGTCGAGCAACACAACGACGTCCTTACCCTGCTCCACGAGCCGCTTGGCACGCTCGATCGCCAGCTCGGCCACCGAGGTGTGGTCCGACGGCGGCCGGTCGAACGTCGAGGCGATGACCTCGCCCTTGACCGAGCGCGTCATGTCCGTGACCTCCTCAGGACGCTCGTCGACGAGCACGACCATGAGGTGGCATTCCGGGTTGTTCTGGGTGATCGCGTTGGCAATGTCCTGCAGGATCGTCGTCTTACCCGCCTTGGGCGGCGACACGATCAGTGCACGCTGGCCCTTGCCGATCGGCATGATCAGGTCGATGACGCGGGTGGTCAGCCGGTCGGGGGTGGTCTCCAGACGCAGTCGCTGGTTGGGATACAGCGGCGTCAACTTGGTGAAATCAGGCCGCTTCTTGACGTCGTCGACCGGTCCGCCGTTGACGGTGTCCAGACGCACCAACGGGTTGAACTTCTGCCGCTGATTGGGCTGTTCGCCCTCCTTTGGCACCCGCACCGCGCCGGTGATGGCGTCGCCGCGGCGTAATCCGTTCTTACGCACCATGTTCATCGAGACGTAGACGTCGTGGGGGCCGGCAAGGTAACCGGAAGTGCGCACGAACGCGTAATTGTCGAGAACGTCGAGGATCCCGGCGACCGGCTGCACGACGTCGTCGTCACGCAGTTCGGTGTCACCGCCCTCGCCGGGCCGGTCGCCACGACGGCGGCGTTCCCGAAATCGACGCCCTCGGCGGCCGCCGCGGCCGTCACCGTCGTCGTCTTGCTGGTTCGAGCCACCGCGGTTTTGCTGTCCGCCCGAGCCCTGCTGATCTCCGCCCTTGTCGGACTGCTTGTCGGACTTGGCGTCCTGTTGTCGGTCTTGATCGCGCGCAGGCTTGGCAGTGGATTGATCGTTTTTTTCCGACCGGCCCGGCCGCTCGGCGTGGTCGCCGGACTGTTCCTTTTCGCTGGAGTCAGCCCGGGTCGCGTCGTCGGCGGTCGCGGCGGTGTGGTTGGCCGTCTCGGTCACGTGGTTGTGTGATTCGCCGCCGGCACCGCCGCTGGCAGGTGCGCCGTTGGCGTGCCCCTGGCGGCTTTCCCGGATCGCAGCGATCAGTTCGTTCTTTCGCATCCCAGAGGTGCCTTTGACGCCGGCTCGATTGGCCAGCGCGCGCAGTTCGGGAAGCACCATGGCGGACAACGAACCGTCCGACGCACTGGGGCTGGCGTCCGTCGCCGACCCGGATGTCTCGGAGTCAGCGGAAGTGTCTGGTGTCACGGAATTGGACAGCTTGTTGTCTTCAGTGCTGTCGCCAGCCGTAACGAGGTCCGTTTCAGTCACGGATTTCCTTTCTTCCCTGGCCGATCGAATCAAGCCAGGGGTTCGTTGCATTCAGCTAGATCGCCGAGTGCTACCAACAATCGACTCTGCAACGGTGATCGCCCGGAGTGGCGGTTTAAATGGCGAACCATCGTCCACGAGAAGAATTTGGTGTGTTCGTCCTAGTGTTAACGCAGATGCAGATGCTGCGATTGCTGGACGGCTCCGAGGATAACCTGCTTCGATGCCGGAAGCAAGAAGCCCCTCCCGCGTGCCGGTGGACCTCATCTGCGGACGGCCACTCCGGAACTCCAGCGGACCCCGTCGCCGGCCACCATTTCGCTGACCGCAAACCCGTTTGCGGCGGCGTACTCCAAGGCCTCGGCCGGCAACTGGGGAGCCGTACTCAGCGCGATCACCGCCGGACCAGCGCCGGATAGCACAGCTGCCACCTTGCAACGACGCAAAAGTCGAAGGTATTCCGCCGAAGCGGGCATCGCGTGCGCGCGCTGTGGCTGGTGGAGCACGTCCTCGGTGGCGGCCATCAGCAGGTCAGGTCGTTCAGTGAGCGCCACCACCAGCAGCGCTGTGCGGCTGAGATTGAACCGGGCGTCGTCGTGGCTAACCTGGGCTGGAAGCAGCACCCGCGCCTCCGCGGTCGACGAGCGTTGCTCGGGAATGGCGGGGAACAGGTGAATATCGGGATGTAACCGGAGCGGCACCGCCGAGAAGCTGGGCTGGTCGCCGCTGCGGTCTGTCCACGACACCACGGCGCCACCCAACACCGAAGCCGCGGCGTTGTCGGGGTGCCCTTCGAATTCCGACGCCAACTGGATTAGCTGGTCCTGAGCCAAGGGAGTCAAACCCGCTTGTCCGACAAGCCCATTGACTGCGGCGAGGCCGCCGACCACCGCTGCGGCCGACGAGCCGAGGCCCCGCGAGTGCGGAATGGCGTTTCGACACTGCACTTTCAAGCCGGGCGCACTAACGCCGGCCGCCCGTAGTCCAGATTCGACCGCGCGAACCACCAAATGGCCTGAGCCGAGCGCCAATTCCCCGGCACCTTCGCCATCGACTTCGACGATCAGGCCGGAATCGGTTGTTTCGACGATAATTTCGTCGTAAACATTCAGCGCCAATCCCATGCTGTCGAAGCCCGGGCCAAGGTTAGCGCTGGACGCCGCGACGACCGAACTGGCCAGCAGGCCGGCCGGCAGCATCTGCGCCACTAGACGAGCCCCAGCTTCGCGACGACGGCGACGGGGTCGACGGGCACCGGCGACACGGTCGGCATGTCGCGCAGCGCGGTGTCGGGGTCCTTGAGGCCGTTTCCGGTCACGGTGCAGACGACGGTCGATCCCGGGGCGACCCAGCCGTCCTCGACGGCCTTGAGAAGACCGGCGATGCTCGCCGCCGACGCTGGTTCCACGAAGACGCCCTCGGTGGCGGCCACCAGGTGATATGCGGCCAGGATCTCGTCATCGGTGGCGGCCAGGAACCGCCCCTTGGACTGTTGTTGGGCCTCGACGGCCGATGCCCACGACGCCGGTGAGCCGATGCGGATGGCGGTGGCGATGGTCTCAGGGTGACGCACCGGTTCGCCGAACACCAACGGCGCTGCGCCGGCCGCCTGGGTTCCCAGCATCCGCGGCAGCTTGTCGATTACTCCGTCGGCGTGATACTCGGTGTAGCCCTTCCAATACGCCGTGATATTGCCTGCGTTGCCGACCGGCAACGCGTGCACGTCCGGCGCGACGCCTAGGACGTCGACGATCTCGAACGCCGCCGTCTTCTGGCCCTCGATGCGCACCGGGTTGACCGAATTGACCAACGAGATCGTCGGGAAATCGGCGACGATCTTGCGGGCGAGTTCCAGGCAGTCGTCGAAGTTACCGTCGATCTGGATGATCTTGGCGCCGTGCATCACGGCCTGTGCCAGCTTGCCCATCGCGATCTTGCCCTGCGGGATGAGCACCGCGCAGGTGATGCCGGCACGAGACGCATAGGCTGCAGCCGACGCCGAGGTGTTGCCCGTCGAGGCGCACAGTACCGCCTGCTGGCCGCGGGCCACCGCGTCAGTGACGGCCATCGTCATGCCGCGGTCCTTGAATGAGCCGGTGGGATTGAGGCCCTCCACCTTGAGATGGACGGCGCATCCGGTCTTCGCAGAGAGCTTGGTTGCCGGTATCAGCGGGGTGCCGCCCTCGAGCAGGGTGACCGGCGCCCAGTCGTCGCCGACCGGCAGCCGATCCCGGTAGGCCGCGATCACGCCCGGCCACGGCTGATGGGTGCTGGTCTTAGCGGCGCTTGCCGAACTCATTCGCTGGTTCCTTCCAGCCGCAGGACGCTGGTCACGTCCTGTACCACGTCGAGGTCGGCCAGCGCGTCGACGGTTTCCGACAGCGCGGCATCGGTGGCGCTGTGTGTGACTACCACGATGCGGGCGCCCACCCGTTGTCCACTCTCCCCTACCACGCCTTCCTGGCGAACTTCGGCGATGCTGACTTCCCTCTTGGCGAATTCCGCTGCGACCGAAGACAATACGCCCGGTTTGTCGGCCACGTTCATGCTCACATAGTAGCGGGTCGGGATGAAACCCATTGGCGCGATAGCGAGTTGGGCGTACTTAGATTCCTTTGGCCCACGGCTGCCCAGCACCCGGTTGCGGGCAGCCATCACCAGATCCCCCGTCACCGCTGACGCAGTCGGTGCTCCGCCGGCTCCCTGACCGTAGAACATCAGCCGGCCCGCGGCTTCGGCCTCGACCACCACGGCGTTGAATGCGCCGTTGACCGTTGCTAGCGGATGCGATAACGGCACCAGCGCAGGGTAGACCCGAGCCGAAACCCGCTGCTGCCCATCGTCGGTAATGATTCGTTCACAGATCGACAGCAGTTTGATCGTGCAGCCTAGGGCCCGCGCGGACACGAAGTCGTCCGGAGTGATCTCCGTAATGCCCTCGCGGTAGACGTCGTCGGCGGTCACCCGGGTGTGGAATGCGATCGACGCCAGGATCGCGGCTTTGGCCGCCGCGTCATAACCTTCCACATCCGCGGTGGGATCGGCCTCGGCGTAGCCGAGCGCGCTCGCGTCGGCCAACGCGGCGTCGTAGTCGGCACCGGTGCTGTCCATCTCGGAGAGGATGTAATTGGTGGTGCCGTTGACGATCCCGGCCACCCGCTGCACGGTGTCGCCGGCCAGCGATTGGGTCAGCGGCCGGATCACCGGGATCGCACCGGCGACAGCTGCCTCGAAATACAGGTCCACATTGGCGCTTTCGGCAGCTTGCGCGAGCTCTCCGGTGGCGACTGACAGCAGGGCCTTGTTCGCCGTGACGACGGATTTGCCATGCTCTAGCGCGGACAGGATCGCCTTGCGCGACGGCTCGACCGGCCCCATCACTTCGACGACGACGTCGACGTCATCGCGGGAGACAAGTTCTTCGATGTTGTCGGTAAGCAGATCGATCGGCACACCGCGGTCAGCGGTTACCCGCCGCACGCCTATGCCGCGCAGCGCGAGCGGCGCGCCGATTCGGGCGGCGAGGTCGTCAGCACTGTCCTCGATGATGCGAACAACTTCACTGCCCACATTGCCCAGTCCCAATACCGCTACACCGACTGGCTTTTCACTTGCGTTCACGCGCCTCACCTCACCTCCAGGCTCAAAAGATCGTCGACGGTCTCTCTGCGCAAGATCAGACGAGCCTGCCCGTCGCGCACCGCCACCACCGCAGGCCGGCCAATCAGGTTGTACCGGCTCGACAGCGAGTAGCAGTAGGCGCCGGTGGCGGCCACCGCAATCAGGTCGCCCGGGGCTACATCGTCGGGTACCCAGGTATCCCGAACGACGATATCGCCGCTCTCACAGTGCTTTCCAACGACACGCGCCAGCGTCGGAGCCGCGTCGGTAGCCCTGGAGACCAGTCGAACGTCGTATTCGGCACCGTAGAGCGATGTGCGGATGTTGTCGCTCATTCCGCCGTCCACACTCACGTAGCGGCGATTCGCGGACGCGCTCACCCCCACGTCTTTGACGGTGCCGACCTGATACAGCGTGATGGTGCCCGGCCCGGCGATGGCACGACCGGGTTCAACCACCAGCCGGGGAACCGGCAGGCCCACGGCCGCGGATTCGTTGCGCACGATGGATCCGAGCTTGTCGGCAAGTTCGCCCACTGGCGGCGGATCGTCGTTCGGTAGATACGAGATGCCCAGGCCGCCACCGAGATCGATGGTGGAGATCTGCGCCGTCTTGTCGACCCCGAACGCGGCGACGATATCGCGCAGCAGGCCGATCACCCGGTGCGCGGCCAGTTCGAAACCGGCGACGTCGAAGATCTGCGACCCAATGTGACTGTGCAGACCCACCAATCGGAGGTGGTCGGTGGCGAACACTCGTCGTACCGCGGCCATCGCAGCGCCATTGACCAGCGACAGGCCGAACTTTTGGTCTTCGTGGGCGGTGGAGATGAACTCGTGGGTGTGGGCTTCGACGCCGACCGTGACGCGGATCAGCACATCCTGGACGACGCCGGCCTCACCGGCGACGGCATCGAGGCGCTCGATCTCGGTCATCGAATCCACCACCACGTGACCGATCCCGGCCTTGACCGCGGCGGTCAGCTCGGCCACTGATTTGTTGTTGCCGTGCAGCGCAATCCGCTCGGGCGGGAAGTTCGCATGCAGCGCGACCACTAGCTCACCGCCGGTGCAGACATCAAGCGAGAGGCCTTCCTCGTCGATCCACCGCGCAATTTCGCTGCACAGGAAAGCCTTGGCGGCGTAGTGCACGTTGGAGCCGCCGCCGAATGCGGCGGCGATCTCGCGACACCGCGATCGAAAGTCGTCTTCGTCGACGACGAAAAGCGGCGTGCCGTACTCGTGCGCCAGCCGGTTCAGCGCGACACCGGCAATGCTAACGATCCCATCATCACCGCGAAGCACGTTGCGCGGCCAGACATTCGGTGCCAGCTCCAAGAGTTCCTGCGTCGTCTGCGGGCACGGTGGAACGCCGCCGTGATGGAATTCCTCGGCGTGACGCGGTCCGGCTGGATGCGCGTTCACATTCGCTCCGGAGCGCGGACACCCAGGATGGCCAATCCGTTGGCGATCACCTGGCGGGTCGCCTGGCACAGCGCCAGACGCGCGGCGTGCAGGTCGTTGGGCTCTTCGTCGCCCTGCGGCAACACCCGGCACGAGTCGTAAAACCTGTGATAGTCGCCGGCGAGGTCTTCAAGGTAGCGGCACACTCGGTGCGGTTCGCGCAGGGATGCGGCGGTTTTCAAAACGCGCGGGAACTCGCCGAGATTACGGACCAGCGTGCCTTCCTTGTCGTAGCTGAGCAACTCCAGGTGGCCGGTGTCGGGGATCAGACCCAGTTCGGCGGCGTTACGGGCCAGCGCGGAGAGCCGGGCATGCGCGTATTGCACGTAGTAGACCGGGTTTTCGTTGGACGCAGACGACCACAACGCCAGGTCGATGTCGATCGGGGTGTCCACCGAGGAGCGGATCAGGCTGTAACGAGCAGCGTCGACGCCAATCGCCTCGACCAGGTCGTCAAGCGTGATCACGGTGCCGGCCCGCTTGCTCATCTTGACCGGCAAGCCGTCGCGGACCAGGTTGACCATTTGCCCGATCAGCACCTCGACGGTGGCCGGGTCGTCGCCGAAGGCGGCCGCGGCGGCCTTCAGCCGGGAGATGTAGCCGTGGTGATCGGCGCCGAGCATGTAGATGCACAGGTCGAAGCCGCGTTCCCGCTTGTCCAGGTAATAGGCGAGATCGCCGGCGATGTAAGCCGGTTTGCCGTCGCTCTTGATCACGACGCGGTCCTTGTCGTCGCCAAAAGCGCTGGTGCGCAACCAGGTTGCGCCGTCCTTCTCGTAGATGTTGCCGTTCTCGCGAAGCCGGGCGATCGCCTGCTCAACCCGGCCGCTGTTGTGCATCGACTCTTCGTGGGTGTAGACATCGAAGTCGGTGCCGAAGTCGTGCAGCGACGACTTGATGTGCGCGAACATCAAGTCGACACCGATCTTCCGGAACGTTTCGTGCTGCTCGGCGTCGGGCTGGCTCAGCGCGTCGGGCGCTTGCTGCAAAATTTGCACGGCAATGTCGGCGATGTAGCTGCCCGCATAGCCGTCTTCCGGGGTGGGTTCGCCTTTGGCCGCGGCGATCAGCGAGTTGGTGAACCGGTCGATTTGGGCGCCGTGGTCGTTGAAGTAGTACTCGCGTACCACGTTGGCGCCCTGCGTCGACAGCAACCGGCCGAGTGCGTCGCCGACGGCGGCCCAGCGGGTGCCACCGATGTGGATCGGCCCGGTCGGGTTGGCCGACACGAATTCCAGGTTGATGTTGTGTCCGGCCTGGGTGCCGGAGTTGCCATAGGTGTGGCCCGCGTCGATGACGTTGTTGATAATGACGCCCTGCGCCGAGGCGTCCAGCCGCAGGTTGATGAAACCGGGGCCGGCCACCTCCGCCGAGGCGATGCCGTCGGCCTGGGCCAGCGCCTCGGCGAGCCACCCGGCCAGCTCACGGGGACTGATGCCGACCTTCTTCCCGAGCTGCAGCGCCAAGTTGCTGGCGTAGTCGCCGTGCTCGGGGTTGCGGGGCCGCTCGACGGGGACCACCGGTGGCAGCGCGGCGCTGTCGAGCGCATGCTCAGTCAGCACCGCGGTCGCGGTGACCTTGAGCAGCTCGGCCAGGTCGGCGGGGTTCACGCAGGCCATCCTATTGGCTGAGGTCCCCCGCCCCCGAATCGATTCCGATGCTCGGGCGGCGGCTGTCATGCGTTAGTCTGTCGTGGCCCGTTGGCGCAGCACTTCTCGCGTGCGCC
>NZ_JBATXN010000035.1:0-17618 GCF_049673265.1 Mycobacterium sp.
CTGTCGCGCCTCGGCGAGCTTTTCGGAGGCCATGTTGGTCAGCGAGATCGATTCCATTAGCCCGATAGTAGAAGTATCCCGGCTGCGGTCAATGCCGCCACTTTGACTGCCTCGAGGCCGATGTAGATGTAGTGGCCGCGCGATCGTGGGGCCCCTTCTTCCGAGAGGCCGGCGAGCACTTGGTCGGAACGACGATTCAGCCGGGGCCGCACCGCGCCGATCTGCAGGGCCAACGCGGCGAACACGATCACCAATGCCACCGCTAGGCCGGTTGAGGGCGGCCTGGCAATTGTGGCCACCAACACCACGATGGCCAGTACCACCTCGACGGTGTTGAGCGCGCGAAAGACCAGACGCCCGATGCCGAGGCCGATCTGCAGTGTGACGTTGGGGGCGCGGAACTTCAGCGGTGCTTCCAGAAACGAGATGGCCAGCACCATGCCCAACCAGACGAAGACAACCACGACTGCTATGGCGTGGGCGAGCCTCACGTCGTGGTGATCTGGCGGGTGAGGTGCACCAGACACAGATCGGGCTCGACGAAGGGCTCCAGCCGATCGGCGGTGACCGGTGCGTCCCAGGTTTCCAGCGCTCCCTGCATGAGCCCCAAGTGGATCGGACAAATAACGGCCCTCTGGGTCTCCGCCAGTTCCAGAAACACGCAGTTCCGCAATCCCAGCCGGTCGTCTCCGCGATGCTCGGGTGCAAAGCCGAGCTGGTCGAGTACATCCACCAGGTGCTCGATCGATTCATCCGCGTCGGGGGCCCCGGCCGTCGTCGGCGGCGGTAGCTTCAGCTGCGTACCACCGTCACGACCGGCAGCCAGCGCCCTGGCAGGGGCTTCCTGATCGTGCGCCAATTCCAGGGCAAGCATCTCGGCCAGCAACTGATAGTGCCGGGGGCCGGCGGGATCCATCCGTCGAGTCGCACGGAACATCAGCGCCGGCCGGCCCGGCCCTGTGCGGTCCGACTCGACCTGTTCCACCCGGCCGGCGCCGACCAGAGTCTCCAGATGGAAGCGAACGGTGTTGGGGTGCACGTCCAGGATTTCGGCGATCGCGGCGATACTCATCGGAGTATCGGCGTCCCGCAAAACTCTCAGTACGTAGCTGCGGCGATCCGGGGATTGCTTTGTTGATTTAGCGACGGCGCTCATTATCCCGACCATTCCGCTGCCGGCAGGTACGCCGATCAGCTTGGATACGCGATAAAGCCCAGTAGCTTTATACAAAGCGGATTGTAGCAATGCACCGAAGTTTCGCCAGTATTACGGCGAATCTTTTTGTGACTCTATTTCTTCGAAGACGCTTTGCGCGATGCGAAAGGCGGCATTGGCGTCCGGCACACCACAGTAAACCGCGGTCTGCAGCAGGACCTCCTTGATTTCGTCTCGCGACAGCCCGTTGCGCAGCGCGGCTCGGATATGCAGCGCAAGCTCCTCGTCACGGCCACGAGCGATCAGCGCCGTGAGCGTGATCATCGAACGACTCCGCCGGTCCAGCCCGGGACGCGTCCAGATTGTGCCCCAGGCGAATTCGGTGACCAGCTTCTGAAAGTCCCGGTTGAAGTCGGTGATCCGCTCAGCTGCCTGCTCGACGTAGCTGTCTGAAAGCACTTCGCGGCGTACGGCCATCCCCCGGTCATAGGCGTCGCTCATCTTGATTGCCTGCCTCTCCTCAGCTTCGCCAACACATCGGCGATTCGGTCGGGCTGCTCGGCCGGCGCAAGATGGGCGGCGTGTGCCACCTCGACGAATCGTCCGCGGGTCACGTTGCTGGCAATGTATCGCAGCGAATCAGGCGGCGTGGCAGTGTCATTGGCGCCCGCGACAGCGACGATCGGCGTGTCGATTTCGCCGAGGCGATGGCGGGCGTCGAAATCGGCGAGCGCCTCACAGGTGCGTGCATAGCCGTCGTCGTCGGCCCGGCGCAGGGTGTCCAGCAGCGCCCGGGCCGACGCGGGATCGCGCTCGAAGAATCCGGGGGCAAACCACCGGCGAATGGACAGCGCAACGACTTCGCCAGTTCCGGCACTGCGGACGACTTGCGCGCGGGATTGCCAATCGTCGGGGTCGCCGATTCGTGCCGCCGTGCAGATGAGCGCGGCAGACACGATCCGCTCCGGATGCCCGAGCAGCAGTTGCAGACCGACCGCGCCGGCGACCGAGACACCCGCGTAGGTGAACGGCCGTCGGCCGATCTTGCCTTCCACGACTTTGATGACACTGGCGGTGAGGTCTTCGATGGTGAAGGCGTCGCTCGGCCGTGGGCTGGCGCCGTGGCCGGGAAGGTCCCAGCCGATGACGTGATAGACGTCTGCAAGTCGTCGTGCCACGCCAGACCACAAGGCTGTGACCGAGGTACCCAGCGACGGGCCGACTACCAGCGGTGGCAGGTCCGGTGACCCCCCGAGATGGGAACCGCGGATGCGCGGGGCGGTCACGGACGTTCCTTGACTATCCGCTTGGCACGATCCAGGCTCTCGTCGATCAGAGCGTCGTTCGCACCGACATAGTCGCCGGCCGGCGCTTTCCCGACCAGCGCAGCGATGATGCGTTGCTCGCCGAGTACATCGACACTGTCGAGGTTACTGGCCATCCGCGCCGGATCGACCTCCAGACCGGCGAGCAGGTCGCTGCACTGGGATCCGGCGACAACGGCTCGCCGGGCGAGCATACGTAGCGTCTCCCATTCGGCATGCCATGCGCCATCGGGACGTTCGTCGTTGGCCAGTGCGGCAGCGGTATGCAACGTCGCGCCCAGCGACGGCGCAGAAATCGCCGCGCGGCGAATCAGGATGGACAACACCGGGTTCCGCTTCTGCGGCATGCTCGATGATCCACCGCGGCCGCCGGATGCGGGTTCGCTCAGTTCCGCGATCTCCGGCCGGACCAGTGTCACAACGTCTGATGCGATGCGGCCCCAGGCATCGGTGCATCCGAGCAATGCGTCGCCGATCGTGGTGACCGGTGCGCGGGCGGTGTGCCACGGCAGCCTGGCAACCAAACCCAAAGTCGCTGCGGTGTTTTGCACCAGTTCCACCGATGTTGCACTGGGATTTGGTTGACCGGCAAGCGCCGCCAACTCCGTTGCGGCGGCCAGTGTGCCGCCCGCGCCGCCGATCTGGACCGACAAGGTCAGCGCGCTGAGTTGTTGATATGCGTCGACGACGCCGTTGCACCACGATGCCGCCTTGGCTCCGAATGTTGTGGGCACCGCATGCTGGGTCAGAGTCCGAGCCACCATCGGGGTTTCGCGGTGGGTCGCCGCAAGTCCGGATAGGGATGAAATCTGTTCGGCGAGTTGTGACTTCAACTCTTCGACGACGGCACGAGTGGCCAGCATCAACCCGGTGTCGATCACATCCTGGCTGGTAAGGCCGCGGTGAATCCACCGACTGACCTCCGCACTGGCCCGGTCACGAAGCAGTGTCACCAACCCGATCACGGGGTTGCCGCCATCCTCCGATCCGGCCGCGATCAACTCGCGGTCGCCGGCGCTTACCAGCCCGGTTAGGTCAGCGCCGCTGCAAAGATCCGGCGCCAGCCCCGCGGCGACAAGCGCATCCAGCCAGGCCGATTCCACCGCGAGCATCGACGCCAGCACCGCCGTGTCGGACATCAACTCCCCGGCGCGCTCATCCCCCGGCCACAGCAGGTTGGTCATCTAAGAATCACCGCGATAGGCCAGAAACACTGTCTCACTGCGGCCCTGAAGGTGAATATCGAAGCGGTATCCGCCCTTTTCGGCTGCGCAGATCAGGGTTTGTCGCCGGTCCGCATCCAGGGCACTCAATAGCCGATCAGCATCCAGGTCGGCATCCGGCAGGTAGGCGCGGGTGAACACTCGGTTCAACAGTCCGCGCGCAAAGACGGCGATCGCGAAGAACGCCGCCTCTCCGACCGGCGCACCGGGCGCCAACGTCGTAAAGCTGTAGTGGCCCGCGGCATCGGTTGCGCATCGGCCCCAGCCGGTAAACGACTGGCCGCCGCGTCGCAGCGAGCCCTCCTGTCGGACGATGCGGCCGTCGGCTCCGCGCTGCCACAACTCGATCAGCGCGTCGGGCACGGCATCACCAGCGCCGTCGTAAACCGTCCCGTGTAGCCGGATGGCACCGGGTTGCGCATCGCCGACAAGCTGGTTGTCGCCAGCGTACGGCAACGCACAATAAAAGAATGGACCGACGGTTTGCCCTGGGGTGCAAGCTAATTCAGCCATGGTCACCGTTTGGCTCCGTCCACGTTCGCTGCATGCCTGCGACGACGATGTCCCACCGGTAGCCGGTCGCATACTCGGGCTCAGTCAGATCATGGTCATAAACGGCGACCAGTCCTTGGCGGGCAACGGGATCCACAACGGACTGGTAGATGGGGTCCAAGCCAAACAATGGATCGCCGGGAAAATACATCTGGGTGACGAGCCGCTGGGTGAAAGCAGTCCCGAATACCGAGAAGTGGATGTGCGCTGGCCGCCAAGCATTTTGGTGATTGCGCCACGGGTAGGGTCCGGGCTTGATGGTAAGGAAACGGTACGTTCCGTCCGGCCCGGTCAGGCAACGGCCCACGCCGACGAAGTTGGGATCAATCGGCGCCGGATGCTGGTCGAGTTGATGGTTGTACCGCCCGGCAGCATTGGCTTGCCAGATCTCGACGAGTTGGCCCGCCACCGGCTTGCTCGTCGCGTCGAGCAGCCGCCCGGTCACGATGATGCGCTCCCCGATGGGCTCCCCGCGGTGGCCGGCGGTGAGGTCGGCGTCGAGGGGATCGACATCCCCGCGCCCGAAGCACGGCGCCCAGCACTCCACCTCGTCCGGGTCGACGCGGACGAACGGAGACCGCGGATGGCGCAGCCTGCTGATGCGATACGGCGGGTAGTCCAGCAGCGGCTGCGGCTCATCGTTGCCCTGGTAGGCCGCGGCGATGCGGGCGATTTCCGCACTGATCTCGCGTTGCGACTCAGTGCGGGCCGGCCCTGCTGCAGCCTTCATCAAAGCAGACGCTAACGCGAGAATCGGCTACCCTCAACCACTTCGCGGGATTTCGATTGGGTATCCACAATACTGTGGCGCCATGCCGCCTGACTACATCTATGACCAGGGGTTCTCGCAGGAGCCGGCGCGCCTCGTCGGCATCGAGAGCCTCTGGGATCGGGGAAGCCCCCCAACGGCTGCTCGACGCCCTGGGCATCGGCGCGGGCTGGCGGCGCCTTCGGGCTACAAAGCCCGCAGCATCGACTTTCTGCCCTTGACCCGTAGCTTGTGAACAGTCGACTCACGCAGCTGCGCGATGCGGGAAGCCATTTTGTCGCCCAGCTCGACGAGTTCCGAATCGGTAATTTTCACCGACGGCGGCACTGGAATCATGTCGCGCTCCTCCTCGTCGGCGTGCGCCTCCAAGACAGTTGCGAAGGAATGCCATTCGTCGTCGTAGGTCGGTGCCGCCGGCGAAGTACGCAGCAGCACCGAAAGCTGATCGATGACTTGGCGGTGCTCGGCGTGCGCGACGGCAATCAACTCGCTCGCCGCCGCCAGAGCCGGATAGTAGATGTCGTCCTCAATGCGGAAATGGATGTCGAGTTCAACGAGCAGATCGTCGAGATGCGCCTGGCGTTCGGGGGCCACCGCAGGTGTGTCCGAGATTTTCTTAACCAGTCCCTTGAGCACCTTGTGGTGGTCCTGCAGAACGGTGTAGGCGTTCACTTAGCGACTCCTTTTCCTGCCGGAAGCGAATGCTGGCCGTCACCACGCAATTCGATCATCCCGTCGTTGATCCGCGTTTGATAGCGCGGCAACGGCGCCGCTGACGGGCCGCGCACTACCGCTCCTGAGCAGACGTCGAATCGCGACCCATGCCAGGGGCACACCAGCCGGCCACGATCCACCCAGCCGTCACTCATCGGGGCAGCCAGGTGTGGGCAGAACTCGCCGAACGCCGCGACCTCTCCGTTGTTGCCGGTTCGGCACAGCACCAACCCCACCCCGTCGACCTCGACGCGCTGCGGCTTGCCGTTCTTCAGCGACTCCACCGGCAGCACTGGCGTCCAGTCCGCCGCGCGCAGCCGCTCACCGGATTGGTCAATGCCGATACCGGAGGCGAACACCAAGGCACCGCCCATGTAACTCGCGCTGACGGTGATGCCGTAACCGAGCGCGGTGGTGACGATCCCCCGAGCGTGCCGGCCGCGGCGGCGATCCAGCCACGACATGATGTAGAAGCCGGTCGCCAAGCCGTTCAGCGCGCCGTGCACCAACCCGATGCGGCGGTCTTCCTCGTGGGTGTGTTGCCAATCCGCGACGCCGGTGACTGCCGAACCCAAGTTCGCCAAGATCCCGAGTCCCAGCGCGCGGGTAGCGAACCGCGACGCATCGGCGAGTTCCTGCTTCGGTCGGCGAGGCAGCAGGCTAAGCGCATCCAACCCGACGGTGGTTCCGATCGCCCCGCTGGTCAGCGAGGCCAGCGGTGGGTGCACCGGGTGGCCGAGCCACACCCCGTTGAGGGCATTGGCGGTGCGATCCCGGCTGTTGCCCAGCGCGTTGAAGGCGATGGCGACCAGGTGCTCGAGCCGGTAGCTGGGCCGATCCAGCCACTCCTGACTGCCGATGACCGACAGCAGCCGTTCCATCCGCCTGTGTAAACGGCCTTGCGGAGGCGCCTCAACCACTGCATCAAGTCCTTTCTCAGCTGCCGACCTCTTAACGACCGTACCGGCATGCCCCAATGTTCTGGTGTCTCAAACACCATTGGCAGTGAATTCACAGGAACCATCTCTGCCCCGAAACGTGTTGGTGCACTGCGATTTTCATCACAGCGAATCGCTACGTCGACAACCGCCGTAATCCCTCATGGTGTTGACCACGTCGCTGGCCTGCGGCATTCTCTATATAGCAGAGCTACCCTCTGTAATACAGATAACCGCTGGGCGAGCTTGGAGGTCGTCATGACCGATCACCGCAGTGCGCTCGACCACGTGCGGCGCGGGATGATCCCGGCACACATCTACAACGACAAAGAGCTCTTCGAGCTGGAAAAAGAGCGGCTATTCAGCCGGGCGTGGCTGTTCGTCGCACACGAATCCGAGATCCCCCAAGACGGCGACTACGTGGTGCGCCGCGTGCTCGACGACTCCTTCATCATCACCCGCGACGGAAATGGACTTATACGAGCTTTGTTTAATATGTGCCTACACCGCGGCATGCAGGTTTGCCGCGCAGAGATGGGCAACGCCTCCAACTTCCGGTGTCCCTACCACGGCTGGACCTACCGCAACGACGGTCGGCTCACCGGTCTGCCATTTCACCGCGAGGCTTACGGCGGCGACGACGGGTTCCCAAAGACTAGCCAAACCCTGCTTCCCGCACCGAATCTCGCGAACTACAACGGCTTGCTCTTCATCAACATGGATCCATGCGCACAACCGCTGGAGGACTTCCTCGGCGACTTCCGGTTCTATCTCGACTTTTACACCAAACAAAGCCGCGGCGGACTCGAGGTCCGCGGCCCCCAGCGCTGGCGAATCAAGGCCAACTGGAAGATCGGCGCCGAGAACTTCGCCGGCGACATGTACCACACCCCGCAAACCCATGCGTCGATCGTCGAGATCGGGCTTTTCCGCGAACCGAAGGCGCAGAAGCGCAAGGATGGGGCCACCTACTGGGCGCAGTGTGGCGGTGGAACCACCTACAAGCTTCCGCCGGGCAACTTCGAACAACGCATGCGCTACGTCGGCTACCCCGAGGAGATGATCGAGCGGATCAAACACGTCTGGACGCCGGAGCAACAGCAACTGGTAGGCGAGGATGGGTTCATGATCTCGGCGGCGTCGTGTTTTCCGAATCTCAGTTTCGTGCACAACTGGCCCAAGGTGGTCGACAGCCCGGACGACCAGAATGTCTTGCCGTTCATTTCGATCCGGCTGTGGCAGCCGATCAGCGAGAACGAAACCGAGGTGTGCTCGTGGTTCGCAGTGGACTCCGCGGCGCCACCGGAGTACAAAAAGAACTCCTACAAGGCGTATCTGATGTGCTTTGGATCGACGGGCATGTTCGAACAGGACGATGTGGAGAACTGGGTGTCGTTGACCAACACCGCGGGCGGCTCGATGGCGCGACGGCTGCTGCTGAATAGCCGCATGGGTTTGCTTTCCGACGACCGCCCGGTCGTCGACCCGCTGCCTCCCGGATCGTTTCACGGGCCAGGGCATGCCCAGGTCGGCTACAACGAAAACAATCAGCGCGCGTTACTGCGGTTGTGGGCCGACCATTTGGAGATGCCGCCGGTGTCCACCGCCGTCACCCCGCTCGGGACGGCGGCGACGATATGACAACCACCGAGCTGGCAACGGGAAAGCCGCTGCCGTTCAACGACACTCGACACCTGCAGGCACATCAGTTCTTGGTCGACGAAGCCTACCTGCTCGACGCGCAGCAGTACGAGGCCTGGT
The DNA here is from genome assembly GCF_049673265.1 of Mycobacterium sp. Taxonomy (GTDB): domain Bacteria; phylum Actinomycetota; class Actinomycetes; order Mycobacteriales; family Mycobacteriaceae; genus Mycobacterium. Next base: position 8,439 of record NZ_JBATXN010000035.1, read on the forward strand.
TGGACACCCTGACCGACGACATCCGTTACCTGATGCCGGTGCGGGTCACCACGGCGTTGGGCGCCGGGTTCGACACCTCGCCGGGGATGGCACACTTCGACGAGGACAAGTACTCGCTGAGCCGGCGGGTTGCCCGGTTCGCCACCGAGCATGCCTGGACCGAGGATCCGCCTTCGCGGATGCGCCACTACATCACCAACGTGCGCACGTTCGGCTGCGAGGATGACGCACACCTCGTCGTCGAATCGGCGGAACTGCTGTTCCGCAGCCGTGGCGACGTCAACGAAGCCGCCCTGGTGTCCTGCGGTCGCCACGACGTGTTGCGGCGGTGCGATGATCAGCTCAAACTCGCACGCCGCACCATCCTCGTCGATGAGGCAGTGTTGAGGATGCAGAACCTGGCGGTGTTTTTATGAACGATGGCCTGACGGAGTTGCTCAGCGGCGCGGTGGGCGAACCGCTCACGGTGGCAAACGAATTCACCGAGGTCGTGGTGCATCGCGTCGATACCCGAAACGGGTCGCGGCTGCTGGTCTGCGCGCCCAAATCCGGTCGCTGGGTCAGCCTGGACGCGTTGGAGGTCGAGGCGCTGACACGACAGAACGCCCGCACGCTGGCCGCGATGGTCGGTAACGCCAACCCGCTGCTGCCCGACCCATCTGATCAGGGCGGCGGGCCGTGAGCAAGTGGTTGGACGGCAAGCGCGCGCTTGTCGTCGGGGGCGGCTCGGGTATCGGCAGGGCGGTCGTTGACACCTTCCGTGATGAAGGCGCGAAAGTTGCTGTGCTCGAGCTGGATTCAGACAAGTGCGACAAGCTGCGCCACGAGCATAAGAAGGTGCCGGTAATCGAGGGCGATGCGACCACCCAAGCAGCCAACGATCTGGCCGTCGCCACCGCCGTGGACGCCTTCGACGGCCTCGACACGCTGGTGAACTGTGTCGGAATCTTCGACTTCTACAAGAGCATCGGCGACATCGACGCCGACGACCTTCCTTCCGCGTTCGACGAGATGTTTCGGACCAACGTGCTCAGCCATCTGGTGTCGGTCAAAGCGGCCGTTCCGGCGCTGCAATCCGAGACCGGATCCTCGATCGTGCTGGCTGAGTCCGCATCGTCGTTTTACCCCGGACGTGGCGGGGTGCTTTATGTGTCGTCGAAGTTCGCAGTTCGCGGCCTGGTCAGCACGCTGGCCCACGAGCTGGCGCCGCAGATCCGGGTCAACGGTGTGGCGCCGGGGGGCACGCTGAACACCGATCTGCGCGGTTTGAGCGCGCTGGCACAGCACAGCGACCGCCTCGATGACACTCCCAACCGCGCCCGCGATCTGGAGGCGCGAACGCCGCTGAACGTCGCACTGACCGCCGAGGATCACGCCTGGAGTTTCGTGTTCTTGGCCTCCGACCGCTCGCGCGGCATCACCGGCGAAAGCATCCATCCCGACGGCGGATTCGGGCTCGGAGCGCAATCGTGACGCTCGAGCAGGAACGCGCATTGGTCGCACAAGCCTGCCGGGTCGCCGCGGCGCGCGGACTGGCCGACGGCATCCTGGGCCATCTGAGCCTGCGGGTGGACGACGAGCGGCTGCTCATCCGATGCCGGAGCGACACCGACACCGGGGTGGCGTTCACTCGGCCCAGCGATATCCGGCTCATCGAATTCGACGGCAGCGCAGGCGCTCCCGGAGAATTGGACGGGTTTCGGGTTCCCAACGAACTTCCGATCCACATCGTAACGATGTTGGCCGACCCGCAGCATCGGGCGGTGGCGCATTTGCATCCGCCCGCCGTCGTCGCCGCCGATCTCGCCGGCATCACGATCCGCCCGATCTACGGCGCCTACGACATTCCCGGGGCGTGGCTCGCGCGCGGCGGCGTCCCGGTTTATGAACGTGCCGTGCTGATCCGAAACACCCCGCTGGGCAAGGAAATGGTGGCCGCAATGGGCAGCGCACCGGTGGTGATCTGCCGTGGCCACGGCATCACCAGCGCAGCCGGCACCGTTGCGCAGGCCGTGTTGCAAGCGATCAGCCTCGATGCGCTGGCCCGAATGTCACTGCAGATTCGCGCGGCCGGCGGCACGCTGCGCGATATCGACGACGCGGATTGGCCGGAACTCCCGGATCTAGGCGCCGGTTTCACCACCGACGCGGCGTGGCGCAGTGAAGTCGCGCGATTTGATCAGCCAAGCTGATCGCCAATCTCCTTGGCGGCCTCGGTAAGTGCGGCCGCAACCGCGGCGTACTGCGATCGGCTGAGCCGGTGTTGTGGGGCCGCGGCGTTGAGCGCCAACCGCAGCCCCGGCGCCTGCGTCGGGATCGGCACCGCCACCGACGCGACACCTTCCTCACTCTCCTCGCGGTTAACCGCGTAGCCCTGTTCACGTATCCGGGACAGCTCGGCTTCCAATTTGGTGCGGCTGCCGATCGACCGGTCGGTGATGGTCTCCAAGTTCTCGTCGGGCAGCAACTGATGCAATTCCGCTTGCGGTAATTGGGCCAGCATGGCCTTGCCCGTCGACGTGCAATGCGCCGGCATCGTGCGGCCCAGCCGGGACGCCACCCGCACCGCGGTGGGGCCCTCCACCGCGGCGACGAAACGGACCGCGGCGCCGTCGAGCATCCCGACATGCACGGTCTCGCGCAGGCGTTCGCTCAACTCCCGCATGATCGGCGTGACGGTTCCAGCGATATCGATGCGACCGAAGATCGCAAACGCCACACCCGTCAACGCCGGGCCCGGCCGATACGCCTTGGACGCCGCGTCCTGGCGGACGAAACCCCGGTAAGCCAGCATCGCCAGTAGCCGGTGCGCGGTCGACGACGCCACACCCAGATACCGGGTGGCCTCGCTCAACCGGATCTCCGGCTGCTCCCCCAACAACAGCAGCAGCTTCAACGCCTTATCGACCGACTCGATCGGGTACTGCGGCGCAACTGAATCGGTGGCCGACGCGGCGGCGGCCCGCTGCGCCTTTTTCTGCATGACAGAAAACTTACCTGCGATACGGTACCGGCAGGAGGTCTACCAACTGATGATCCGGCAGCGCACCCGCCGGGCGGCGGCGCTGCTCGGCATCGCAGTGATACTGGCCGCCTGCACCAACTCAGTGACCGGAGCGCCGGTCGCCGCGGGCGGCCATCCGCCGCCACCGTCCGCTTCGGCGACAAAGCCCGCCCGCCCGCGGGTCTCGGCGCGAGATCTGTTGTTGCGCGGCGGTGAGCAGACGCCGCTCGGTCCGGCGACGCCGGCCGAAGTTGGCGACACATTTTTCACCACTGTGCGTCCGCCGGAGTGTGCGGCGGCGGTGTTGTTCAAGGGCTCTCCGCTGTTGCCGCCCGGACCATCGGACCACGCCGAGTCGGCCTACACATTCGGCACCTCGGCGATCTACGCCGAGTCGGCCGACGTGTACGACAAGGACCTGAATTCTCACGACGTGGTGTGGAATGGCTTTGCGGCAGTCAGCAAATGCACCGCCGACGCGGTTGGTGTCGCGTCCGCGGGCGAGTCGGGCGCCCTGCAACTCCGCGAGTTCTCCGTCCCGGCGGACGGCGTGCTCGCCTGGATCATGACCGGCCAACGAGAAACCTGCGACTACGGGCTGATCGTGATCCCGGACGCGGCTATGGTGCTGGTGGCGTGCGACACCGAAGGCCGAGTCAACATGATGGAGTGGGCGCCGAAGCGGCGCGAGCAAATCATGTCCCGCACCGCCTGACGTCGGTTACCGCAGCACCCTGCGGACCGGTGGGGCATCCTTTACCCATGGATGTGGATGCCCTGTTGCAGTCGATCCCCCCGCTCACCGTGTACGCGGTGGTCGGCCTAGTGGTCGGGATCGAGAGCCTGGGCATCCCGTTGCCGGGTGAGATCGTTCTCGTCAGCGCCGCCCTGTTGTCGTCGCGGCATGAGCTGGCGGTCAACCCGGTCGGCGTCGGTACTGCCGCGGTGCTCGGTGCGGTGATCGGCGACTCGACCGGCTATGCGATCGGCCGCCGGCTCGGCCTGCCGCTGTTCGACCGATTAGGCCGGCGCTTCCCCAACCACTTCGGCCCCGGACATGTGAGGTTTGCCGAGCAGCTGTTTGACCGCTGGGGGGCACGGGCGGTGTTCTTAGGCCGCTTCATCGCGTTGCTGCGGATCCTCGCCGGGCCCCTGGCCGGAGCGCTGAAGATGCGCTACGCAAGGTTTTTGGTCGCCAACGTTTCGGGCGCAATTTGTTGGGCGGGCGGCACCACCGCGTTGGTCTACTACACGGGCTTGGCCGCCGAACGATGGCTCACCCGCTTCTCCTGGATCGCGTTGGTGGTGGCTGTCGTGTGCGGGGTGGTCGCCGCAGTCGTGCTGCGCGACCGCGCATCCCGAGCGATCGCCGAACTCGGGGCGGAGCACTCTAGCGAATCAGGCCGACCGAGCGCCTGAATATCGTCGTTATTCCCACGCTTGTTGGCGTCACCGGAGCACGTCTTGGCGATATTCCTGCCCGATATTCGATGGCAGTCAAATGGGGTGCGGAAATCTTCGCATCGGCGTTTTTGCCAGTTTGCTCTAGTCCGGCGCGGGCACACCGGCCACCCGGTGCGTGATCGTCGTCGGGCAGTCACCGCCACACCGCAGGTGCCGCTGGAATATACTGATATAAACCAATTTTCGCGCCAGCAACACCTGGTCGCATTGCCGATGAGGCGGTGCCGACGACGCCCGGGCGAGTCGCGCACGCGACATGCCCAAAATTCGCTGTGCGGTCCGCGCACCGGGCGCGGCCCGGACAGCCCTCACCGTATTCTTAGGCACCGTTCGATGGACAAACCTAGCCAGATTCTGTTATAAATTCGATATCTGCTGAATACGACGTCGGTCTTCAGGTGTGTAGGGCAGGCATCCATATCGCGGCGCAATGCGTCTGCCGATCAGGAGTTCACCATGAGCACTTTTGCTATTGCCGACCCATCTTTCAATCACCTGATGTTGAGTAGCCGTCTCGTCTCAGAACTGGCGCAGGCCAGGAGCACGCTACGGATGACCACCGAGCGCATCGGCCTGGCCGTGATCGTCAGCGCCGGGGGCGAACTCGACGCCTCCAACGAGGGCGCCTGGCGCCAACTGCTCAGCGAGGCGGCCGCTGCAGCCGGCCCACCGGGACCACTGGTGGTGGACACCAGCGGCCTGGACTTCATGGGCTGCTGCGCCTACGCCGCGCTCGCCGAGGAGGCCGAGCACTGCCGCCAGAATGGCGTCCACTTGCGACTCGTAAGTAACCAGCCGGTCGTCTCCCGGATGGTCGCCGCGTGCGGCCTCGGCGAGCTGCTGCCGGTTGATGAGAGCATCGACGCTGCACTGTCGGTGTTCGACCCGACCGACTGGTAAGCCTGCGACCACGCTTCGCTTACATACGTTCGGGCAGAACCGTTTCCCGGCCCCGGCCAGTTGAATTAGTGCGCCGGGCCGTGGCTTGCGGCAGCGACCCACTCTTTCTCGGAAAACCTCGACGGCCGAACCGAATTCGATATCTGTCGGTTTACATCACCCCTTCTTGGTAGGGTCAACGAACACTGGCAGCGCAGCCCGAGGGAGAGGCCGCCTGATGCTTCGTCTGCACCGAACCTTCGGTGTCGCCCTGGTAGGCGCCAGCCTCATCGCGATCCCACCGGTCATCCCGCCGTCACCCGAAGTGCAGATGCGCGCGGTACGGCTCACCAGCGGTGACACCGGGGACTCCCCGCTTGGGGATGGCACGGCGTTCATCCTGGGCGGTAGTGGCCTCGAGACGCCGGGGCAGACCTACGCGGATGTTATCGACGCGGAGTACCTGGCGCCGCGCGGCTTTACCGGCACAACGCAGGTCTTGACCACGCCCGAGGCGCTGTACCCATTCCTCGGTCCCTTTACCGAGACGTTCGACAAGTCCGAGGCCCAGGGACAACAGATCCTGGACGCGGCGATCCTCAACCAGATCGCCGGAGGACATGTCGACGCCGCGAACCCTGTGGTGGTCTCCGGCTGGTCGCAGAGCGCGGTGATCTCATCGCTATTGCAGCCGGAGCTCGCGAGCCAAGGTGTGCCCAGTGATGACGTCCATTTCGTGCTGATGGGTGACGAAAGCGCGCCCAACGGAGGCATGTTGGAACGCTTCGACCTGCCGGCCGGCACGCAGCCGACCATCCCCAGCCTGGGCCTGACGTTCAGCGGTGCAGAAGCGTCCAACCTTTACCCGACCGACGTTTACACGCACGAATACGATGGTTTCGCCGACTTCCCGCAGTACCCGATCAACCCGCTGTCCGATCTCAACGCCCTGCTGGGCATCGCTTTCGAGCACGTCACCTATCCGGGCCTCACGGCCGAGCAGGTCGCAGACGCTATCCAACTACCGACGTCATCGGCGGACCTTTTGACCAACTACTACGAGATTCCGGTCACCACTCTGCCGCTACTCGATCCATTGCAACTGATCCCCTTCATCGGCAACCCGCTGGCCGATCTACTGAACCCGGACTTGTCGGTGCTGGTGAACCTGGGCTACGGCAACGTCGCCGACAACTACCTGGGTGGCTGGAGTCAGGGCGATGCTGACGTACCCACCACGTTGGGTTTCCTGCCGGATTCCAGTGTCCTCGAGCAGGTTCCGCAAGCTTTAGCCAACGGACTGCAGCAAGGGATCACCGATGCCCTCAAGGATCTCACCGATCCGAACAACTACGTGTACTCGTTGCCAGCCTGGGCCGACCAACTCGGCACGACACTGGAAGATATCCTTCCGGGCACCCAATTGTCGGTTCTCTCGATCGTCCCCACGACCTTCCAGGATCTTTTCGATACTTTCCCCCCGCACACAGGCTTCCCGCCTTTCGACGTAGCCGAGGCGTTGCTGATCACCCTTCCCCAACTCGACTACAACGTCTTCACCACCGAACTGGCGGCTAATAACCCCATTGACGCTATCGGTATCCCGATCGCCGCCGACCTGGGGATATTGCCTCTCGCGCTATTAGGAGCAGCGCTCTGACACAGTGCGCCTGAGTGGGCCTATCGGTTGCCGGCCGCCAGACCGCCACGCGCACTGCGCAAGTCGTCAACCAACGACTTATATGCCTGCTCGCGGTCAGTCCGATCACGTAGCACGGCTGACGGATGCAAGGTGGCCGTCAGCCGCGGCTCGGGGTCCAGTTGCACGTGCGCCTCTGAGGGCAGCTGCAAGAGCTCACCGCGATGAGCAGATACTCGAAAAGCGCTGCCCAGCAACGACTGAGCGGCGGTAGCGCCAAGCAGGACGATCACCTGCGGCTCCAGAGTCTCGATCTCGGCGATCAGCCATGGCCGGCAAGCGACGACCTCGGTTCGGTTCGGCTTCTGGTGTATCCGGCGTTTGCCGCCCTTGCGGGTGAACTTGAAATGCTTGACGGCGTTGGTCTGATACGTAAGTTCCGGATCGATGCCCGCGTCGTCGAGCGCACGCGCGAGCAGCCGCCCCGCCGGGCCGACGAATGGCAGCCCCTCGACGTCCTCACGGTCGCCGGGCTGCTCACCGACCAGCATGATCGGCGCGTCGGGGTGACCGTGTCCGAAAACGGTCTGCGAGGCGTTCTCGTACAACGCACACCCGCGACAGCAACTCGCCGCGGCGGCCAGCGAATCCAGTGCGAGGTCTTCGGGCAGGAACTGTTCTGCTCCGGGTGCCTTGGTCGGGCTCATCGCTGTGCGCCTGGCTCAGGTCAGCCTTTACCCATGATGGTGTCGCGCGCCCGGTCCATCATCGCCGCGAACGGTCCGGCGCGCAGGTTGGCGATCTGCGATTCCACTCCCGCGTGCGGCCTGGTGGGCGCGATTGCTTCGGCAAGCTTGGCGGCACGGCCCATGTGCTCGAGTTCGTCGCTGCCCAATTCCTGCTCGAGCTTGCCGAATTCCTGCTTCTCTTCCTGCTCGGCGTGCTCAACGACCGCATCGCGAAGCTTGGTCAGCGTGTCGGTGAACGAATTGTCGTCGACGTCGAGCTTCTCCAGCTCGGACAGCACCGTCTTGGCTTCGTGCTCCTCTTCTAACCGCGCATGGATTATCTTGTCCCCGTTAGGAATCTTTCGCTGCGCCCGCGGGTGAACGATCTCCTCTTCGGCGGTTTCGTGCACGGCGAGCAACCGGCGCAGCGCGACGAAGGCCTGCTCCCGATCCTTGCCGGAAGCGGCCAGCGTTTCGGCAAACAACGACTTGATCTGCTCGTGCTGGCCGACGAGAAACTGAATGACATCGGTGGGTGTCTTCACCACAGCATTAGCCATGGTTTCCTCCCGAAATTCTTGGGTTTCGGCGCGCTGGGCTGTTGTGCGCGCCGAGTCTCGGCTACCCGACGCTCGGGTTCACCAAACAGTGGCCGCCGACCTAGTTCACTGAGGCAGGCCGAAGAGCTGAACCACACCGTGATCGCGGCCGGCCGTGTAGCCACCGTCGACGGCGATGGCCTGACCGCTGATGAAGGACGCGTCGGGCGATACCAAGAAGGCCGCTGTGGCGGCGATCTCTTCCGGCAGGCCCATCCGCTGCAGCGCGTGCTCCTCGGTGATCGAGGCCTTCGGGCCCTCCATTCCGGGCAAGCCGAAAACGTTGCCGGTCATGGGTGTTTCGATGAAGCCGGGGCAAATGGCGTTTGCCCGGATACCGCTCGGGCCGTAATCGAGCGCGATGTTCTTGGTGAGCAGCACGACGCCGCCCTTGGAGGCGTTGTAGGCGCTGCCGCCCGCGGTGCCTTCCAGACCCTCGATACTTGCCAGCGTCACGATCGAGCCTCGCTCCCCGTCCACCCGCGGCTGCTCGATCATTCTGCCCAGAGCCGCCTTGGCCACCAGGAACGTCCCGGTGAGGTTGATCGTGATCACCCGTTCCCATTCGGCGCGGTCCAGCAGATGGACCGGGCCGCCGCCGGCAACGCCCGCGGCATGCACGACACCGTCGAGGCGGTCGGGCACGGCGGCCAGCACAGCCGCGATCGCGGCTTCGTCGGTCACGTCGGCGGCGACAAACCGGAAGTTAGGGCCACTGGACTCTAGGTCGGGTGGCGGCGCCACGTCGGCGCCGACGACGGTGCCGCCTTCGGCCAGCAGGCGCTCGGCAGTGGCCAGCCCGATACCCGAGGCCGCACCTGTTATGACGAACGTGCGGGAACGGGCGCGATCAGCGCTCACCATGAC
>NZ_JBATXN010000036.1:0-13762 GCF_049673265.1 Mycobacterium sp.
CGCCTTGACCGGCCGCGTCGGTGGCACCGTTGCCGCCATTGCCGAACCACAGCCCGCCGTCTTGACCATCGGCTTGGGTTAGGGTTCCGCCCGAGGCGCCGTCGACGCCGTTACAGATCAGCCCGCAGCTGCCCGCCGCAGCGGGATCGGCTTGGGCCGCCCACGTGTTCATCGCGCTGTCGACCTGCTGGCCAAACGAGCTATTAAGCCAATCCTGCTCCAGGCCGTGCAGGAAGCTGGTCGACGAATCGGCGGCCGAGACCGCGGAGCCGGTGTCGGCGGTGCTCGCCGAGAACGCGGCGTCAAAACTGCTGGGGTTAGCGAAATCCGTGAGCAACGTGTCCCACCCGGCCGGCGTGCTCAGATCCGCCAGCAGCCCGTTCAGCACACCGGGATCCACGAAATCCGTCGGGTTGACCGCCGTCAACGCCGAGCCGGCGGCCGAGCCCAGGGCCATGTCGAGGATGTCGTCGAACACATCGGCCTTTGCCGACGGCGCGGCAGCCAGCGGGCCCAGCCCGAACGCCAAAAACGCCCCGGCACTCGTACCGAGACCCATTACCCGGCGACGGCGCGCCCTCGCGGTGTCCGACCGGTGGTTCCGCTTACTGCGCCTGTGACGAGCCATGGCCGTACCTCTCCCGCGAAAGCTCAGCCAACAAATTGGCTGTTCCAACAAACGATGAGGTGTCGTCCGGACCCGGTCGGTCTAACTTGCCGCTGCGTGGCGCCATCTCAGGTTCCAGTAAGGTAGCTCTTAAGGCATGACCTGCGCGCCAAAACGCGCAGTTTGCAGACGAACCTTTCAATCCGGTTTTGTGGGCTATCAGTCCTGGCCAGCGGCCTATACTGCCGATAGTTTGGATTTGCGGGCAGTCCCAGCTAATTGCAGATGATTCTCAGTTACTGTTCAGCTTTCGAGCGGCTGAGCCCGGCACGGCCAGGCCGAATGTGGGCTTAGTGCACGGATTTTCGAGCTGAGCGTGTCATAAGCCCACATTCGACGCCCGGGCGACCAAATAGGCCAGCGCGTCGTCGGTCCCCGCGGGCAAGGCATCGGCAGGCCACCAACGCAGGTCCTCGGACTCGTCGCTGATCACGATCTGGGCGCCGGCCGCCGCGTGGGCCAGGAACTGCAGATCGAGATGGCGGGTCGGCACACCCAGCGAGCAGGTGACCGGGTGGACGTGCACGGCGGCCAGATCGGGCTCGATGCGCAGGTCGGCGACGCCGGATTCCTCGGTGGCCTCCCGCAGCGCCGCCGCGACAATGTCGCCGTCGGTGTCGTCGCAATGCCCACCCAGTTGCACCCAGCGGCCCAGTCGCGGATGCAATGTGAGCAGAACCTGTCCGCCGGAATGATCGAGTACCAACGCCGAGGCCGTGACGTGTCCTGGCACGCACTCACGACGGCAGCCGTCGTCGCGCGCATCCAGAAACGCCAACACGGCGTGCCGCAGCGAATCCTGCCCCGGGTTCGGCGCCTTCCACGCGGTGAGTAATGCGATCGCGGAGTCGTGGACGCTCACTTGCGCACCAGCAGATCGGTCACCGGCACCGGATCGCGGGGTTCTGTCGACGGCTCAAGGGGATAGCCAATCGCGATGGCGCCCAACGGTTCCCAGTCGGGGGCCAATCCCAGCTCGTCGCGAACCAGATCCGCGGCGAAGATCGTCGAGCCGATCCAGCAGCTGCCCACCCCGCGCACCGCCAGCGCCACCAGCAGCGCCTGCACGGCCGCACCCACCGCGACCGTGAACATGGTGTGCTCCGCGTCGTTGCGCGCGGCGTCGGAGTAGTCGTGTGCCCCATCTGGTACCAGCATCGGGATCACGACTTCCGGTGCGTCGTAGAGGATCTGGCCGCGAGCGACCCGCCTAGCCACGGCGTCGGCGGGCTTGCCGTCACCGGATAGGTCAGACCGCCACTTGTCGCGCATCCGATCCAGCAGCCGGATGCGCACATCGTGCGTCTGCAGCCAGACGAAGCGCACCGGCCGGGTGTGGTGTGGGGCCGGTGCGGTGAGCGCCTCGGCGACGGCGGCCTCGATAAGTTGCGGCGGCACCGGCTCGTCGGCGAATTGGCGCACCGAGCGGAGCAGCAGTTGGGCCTGCTGGCGGCCGAGCTCGAGAGCTTCGGCGGTGCCCAGCCAAAACAGGTCGTCGGTGCCCGCCCGCACCAATTGGCGTGCCGTCGACCCGTCGTCGGATACCGCCAGCCCGCGCACGACGGCCACGGGTATCGCGGTCAGCTTGCCCTTGACTAGATCGGCCGCGGCGGCGATCTCGTCGGCGATCGCGATCTCGGTGACCACCAATTCGTTGCCGTGCCGGTCGACTGTGCCCGCGTAGCCATGCAGCACGGCCACACCGGCCGCGCCCACGGCAGCGTCGGTCTGGCCGTTGCGCCATGCGCGGCCCATGGTGTCGGTGACTACGACGCCGACAGTGACACCCAGTCGCTCGCGCAGTCCCGCGCGCAGGGCTGCAGCGCTGGCGTCGGGATCGACTGGTAGCAGTGCCAATTCGCCCGCATCGACGTTGGACCCGTCGACACCGGACGCCGCCTGAACCACGCCCAGCTTGTTCTCGGTGATCAGCGTGCGACCTTTGCGGGCCAGCACGCGAACGGCCTCCGCGTCGACGAGCTTGCGCCGCAGCGTGTCTCGAGCCTCGGCGTCGACGGGCGCGTCAACCAGTCGGCCTTCGCATTTGGACACCACCTTGCTGGTGACCACCAGCACGTCACCGTCGCGCAGCCAGGGTGCGGCTGCGGCGACTACCGCGCTCAGGTCGTCGCCGGGTCGAAACTCAGGTAGTCCGGTGACGGGCAGGATCTCAACGGCTGACCCACTGCCGTGCTCGGTCATGCTGCCACGCCCGCGAGGCCCAGGCCGGCGGTCACCATCGCCGCCGTCGCCGCAGGATCGGTCATCAGCAACGGCACCGACTGCACGGCGACGCCGTCGATGTCGGCGTGGTCGCCCTCGTGTATCAGCCAGCAGTCCAAAATGCCTGTGCCTGCCCGCCCGCCATAGTGCCGGCCTACCGCCTCTGCGGTGGACGCGACGCCGACCACTGAAAGGCACGCATCTGCCATGCCGCGCAATGGCTTTCCACCGATGATCGGAGAGTAGCCGACCACGGGCGCGGTCGTCGACCGCAGCGCTCCCCGAATACCTGGGATGGCCAGGATCGCGCCTATGCTCACCACCGGATTCGACGGCGCGAGCAGGACGATGTCGGCATCGGCAATCGCATCGGTGACTTCGTTTGTGGCGTGGGCATTCTCAGCGCCGATGAATGCGAAGCTGTGTGTCGGCACTTGCGCGCGGTAGCGCACCCACCATTCCTGGAAGTGGATGGCGCGTTGGCTGTCGTCGAAGGGATCGGTGATGACGACGTGGGTTTCGCAGCGATCGTCACTGGCTGGTAGCAGCGTGGCACCGGGCTGCCAGCGATCGCATAGTGCCGCGGTGACTTGCGATAGCGGATACCCAGCTCTCAGCATCTGGCTGCGCACCAAATGGGTGGCCAAATCGCGGTCACCGAGCTCGAACCAGTCGGGTTGTACGCCGTAGCGCGTCAGTTCCTCCTTGGCGTGCCAGGTTTCGTCGCGATGGCCCCAGCCGCGCTGCGGGTCTACACCTCCACCTAAGGTGTACATGCAGGTGTCCAAGTCGGGGCAGATGCGCACCCCGTGCATCCAGGCGTCGTCGCCGATGTTGACGATTGCGGTCAGTTCGTGATCGCCGGGCAGCGCAGGGCCGGAGGCGAACTGGCCCAGGCCGAGCAGCTGCTGCACGCCGAGCAGAAAGCGGGCGCCACCTACTCCGCCAACCAGAACCGTGACCTTCACACCGCACGACAGTACGCGTGGCTGCGACCGGCTCGAACTCCTCCGGTAGAGGGGGTGTGACCGACACGCCGGGGCGGCAACGGCTGCAGTGTCGCAAAAAATTGATCACGAGATGGTATGGAAATCCGCCGAATCGCTTGCAAAGCGCTGCTTACCCGTGTGTAATCACAGCAGTGTCATTTCGGTTGGCCGGCCGGATTCGGTGTCGCAGACCGAGATTCGATCATTTGTTCGAATCGAGATGGCCGAACATCAAAACAGTGGTGATATTCACGATCAACGAAACCAGGCGAGGAGGCGGAGCATGTCCTATGAGCACCTTCGGGGCCTAATGGGAGGCACACCGCACACCACTACCGGCCAGCCGATGACAGCGCTAACGTCAAGGCCCCATTTGAGTTTGGTCCCAGTCCCCGATGCGGTCGAAGTCTTTGACCCCGAACCGGCGACCACCGACCAGTGGCAAGACCGCGCGCTGTGCGCGCAAACAGACCCCGAGGCGTTCTTTCCGGAAAAGGGCGGCTCCACTCGCGAGGCCAAGAAGATCTGCCTGGGCTGCGAGGTGCGGTCCGAATGCCTCGACTACGCCCTAGCTCACGACGAGCGGTTCGGCATTTGGGGCGGTCTGTCCGAGCGGGAACGCCGCCGCCTCAAGCGCGGAATCATCTGAGGCGGTTAGTCGGCGGGTGACCCGCTGCGGTTAGTCTTCGTCGATCGTCGGGTCGATGACCGAAGGTTCCACGTCCAAATAGGTGGCGACTTGGGCCACCAGGATCTCGTGCAGCAATTCGGCGAGTTCGACCGTGTCTTTGGCGCGCCGCTCGATTGGCTTGCGGAACAACACAACTCGCGCCCGGGTAGCGCTTCCTCGCACATCGACGCCGGCGCCGATCAAGCGGGCCAGCGCGATCGGCCCGTCGGCGACCACTTCCGGTGGCCACTGCACGCTGTCGGGATCCTTCGCCGAGATTCGCGGGATCTCGTCGACCGCCACGTCCAGCCCCGACAATCGCTCCTGCCAGCGCTGCTCGATGGGTTCATAGGCTTCCAGCACGGCCATGTCGAACCGTTCGGCGCGGCTACGCCAACCGGGCACCGTCCGTGGCAGCAGCGGCCCGCGCATCTCGCGGCCGCGGCGCGAGACCCGTCGCCGCCCCGGGCGCCGGCCGCGGGGGGAGCTGCCGGAATCGCTCACCCGGCGATGGTAACGGTTGGACATCGGGGCCCGGGCGAATGCGCGTGTCCGCCGCTGCGAGGACGTTTCCGCACGATAGCCTCTCGAACGTGAACGTTCCGCGTCGCTGTTGCCGGCCCGGGTGTCCGCATTATGCAGTGGCGACGCTGACGTTCGTCTACTCGGACTCCACGGCGGTCATCGGTCCGCTGGCAACCGCACGCGACCCGCATTCCTGGGACCTGTGCGTCAGCCACGCCGGTCGGATCACCGCGCCGCGCGGCTGGGAACTGGTCCGCCACTCCGGCCCGCTGGCCACCAACCCCGACGAGGACGATCTGATCGCGCTGGCCGAAGCGGTGCGCGAGGGCCGCGATGCGGTCGCCGGCGGTTCGCCGATCAACGGATTTCACGATTTCGGTGGCCAACCTGGCGGCGCGCCGACTGCCGCCCCGGCCACCGGCGTGCTGACGCAGGCCGGGCAGCGCCCCGCCGGCACCGGACGCCGACGTGGACATCTTCGGGTGTTGCCCGACCCTACTGACTAGTAAGCCCACCGGGCTAGGCTGATTGCCCGCCTCGCCCCCTCGCCGCTGCGCGGCTGGGGGGACCCCCACCTCATCGCGCTCCGCGCTCTGCGTCGTCGCCGGGCTAGGCTGATTGCCCGCCTCCTCCTCATCGCGCTCCGCGCTCTGCATCGTCGCCGGGCTAGGCTGACGACGAAACGTCCCCGCCGTCAGGAGCTCTTTGATGTCTCGGTCCACCGCGGCCCTCAACCGTGTGATCAAGGCATATGACGTCCGGGGTTTGGTCGGCGAGGAGATCGACGAGTCGCTGGTCACCGACGTCGGCGCTGCCTTCGCCAGACTGATGCGTGCCGAGGATGCGCGGCAGGTCGCCATTGGCTACGACATGCGCGACAGCTCGCCGGCGCTGGCCGCAGCTTTCGCCGCCGGGGTGACTGCTCAGGGCCTCGACGTGGTCCGCATCGGTCTGGCGTCAACCGATCAGCTCTATTTCGCCTCCGGGCTGCTGGACTGCCCCGGTGCGATGTTCACTGCGAGCCACAACCCGGCTGCTTACAACGGCATCAAGCTGTGCCGGGCGGGCGCCAAACCCGTCGGCGCCGAGACTGGGTTGACGGCGATCCGTGACGATCTTGTCGCCGGCGTCGCTGCCGACGACGGGCCGGCCGGTGCCGTCGGCGACAAAGACGTGCTGGCCGACTACGGAGCCTTCCTTCGCTCGTTGGTGAACACCGCAGGGCTGCGCCAGCTGCGGGTGGCCGTCGACGCGGGCAACGGGATGGCCGGCCATACCGCACCGGCGGTCCTTGGTCCGATTGAGTCGATCAGCCTGTTGCCGTTGTACTTCGAGCTCGACGGTTCGTTCCCCAACCACGAGGCCAACCCGCTGGACCCGGCGAACCTGACCGACCTGCAGGCCTATGTGCAGGACACCGGCGCGGACATCGGCCTGGCCTTCGACGGCGACGCTGACCGGTGTTTTGTGGTCGACGAACGCGGTCAGCTGGTATCGCCGTCGACAGTGACCGCTCTGGTCGCCGCCCGCGAGCTCGGCCGGGAAATCGGCGCGACCGTGATCCACAACCTGATCACCTCTCGCGCGGTGCCCGAGTTGGTGGTCGAACGCGGCGGCACCCCGGTTCGATCGCGGGTCGGGCACTCCTACATCAAGGCGCTGATGGCCGACACCGGTGCGATTTTCGGCGGTGAACACTCAGCGCACTACTACTTCCGCGACTTCTGGGGCGCCGATTCCGGGATGCTGGCCGCGCTGTACGTGCTGGCCGCGCTCGGTGAACAGCAGCGGCCGCTGTCGGAGTTGACGGCCGACTACCAGCGCTACGAATCATCCGGCGAGATCAACTTCACCGTGTCCGACGCGGCCTCGTGTGTCGAAGCGGTGCTGAAATCTTTTGGCGGCCGGATTCAATCCATCGATCACCTGGACGGGGTGACGGTGGACCTCGGTGAGGGCAGCTGGTTCAACCTGCGCAGCTCCAACACCGAACCGCTGCTGCGGCTGAACGTGGAAGGACGGTGCGCCGAAGACGTCGAAGCCGTGGTCGCCCAAGTCGCCGACGAGATCCGCCAGCAGGACGTCAGTCAGGTCGCGACGTGAACGCAACTCAGGCCACCATCGACCTCGACGACACCGAAGGTTTGCTAGCCGCCGATCGCGAGGGGCTGTTGCGGGCGGCGTCGACGGCCGGTGCGCAGGTGCGTGCGGCCGCGGCCGCGATGGACGAGGGGGCACTTGACGCGGTCAGTGGCGATGAGCCTCCTCGTACGGTCATCTGGGTTGCCGGGCGCGGCGCCGCCGAGACCGCAGGCACCATGCTGGCTGCGACGTTCGGTAATTGGACGGCCGCGCCGATCGTGGTCGCCGCCGAGGCGCCACCGTGGATCGGCGCGCTCGACGTGCTGATCGTCGCTGGCGACGACCCCGACGATCCGGCCCTGGTCGGGGCCGCCGCGCGCGGAGTGCGCCGAGGTACGCGAGTGGTCGTCGCGGCGCCCTATCAGGGCCCGCTGCGGGACACCACGGCCGGCCGGGTGGCGGTGATAGAACCCAGGCTGCCTATTCCCGACGAGTTCCGGCTGAGCCGGTACCTGGCCGCCGGGCTGGCCGCCTTGCAAAGCGTCGATCCCAAGCTGCGGGTGGACCTCGCCGCGCTGGCCGACGAACTGGACGCGGAGGCGTTGCGTAACAGCGCCAGCCGCGAAGTGTTCACCAATCCGGCCAAAGCATTGGTCGAGCGCATGTCCCGGCGCCGTGTCGTGCTGGCCGGCGACTGTGCCGCGACCCTGGCCCTGGCCAGGCATGGGTCTTCGGTTCTGCTGCGCATCGCGCATCAGGTGGTCGCCGCCACCGGGCTCTCCGACGCCATGGTGGCGCTGCGTGGCGTCGCAGAGTCTGGGTCCTCCGACCCGGACGAGGCGTTGTTTCACGACGAGGAGATCGACGGCCCGGTCGCCGAGCGGCTGCGGGTGCTGGCATTGACGTTGGACGCCGAGCGCTCCGTCGTGGCGTCTCGGGTCGCTGCGCTCGACGGCGTCGACATCGTCGGCGCCGAGGATGTGCCGGATCTGTCGGATGACCGCTCAGCGTCGGTAAGCGCGCAACGGGCCGAGCAGCAACTGGCTATATTGGCTGTCCGGCTGGAGATGGCCGCGGTTTATTTGCGGCTCGTGCGGGGATAAGTAGACAGTGCAATTGCTACGCGGAGCGATACGGACCTACGCATGGGGATCGCGTACCGCCATTGCCGAATTCACTGGGCGTCCCGTGCCTGCCGCCCACCCAGAAGCCGAACTGTGGTTCGGCGCTAACCCGGGGGATCCGGCCTGGCTGGAGGGCCCGGACGGCGAAACCTCACTGCTGCAGGCGCTGTTCGACGACCCTGAAGGGCAACTGGGTTCGGTGGCCCGCGCCCGGTTCGGTGACGTGCTCCCGTTTTTGGTGAAGGTGCTCGCCGCCGACGAACCGCTGTCGCTGCAGGCACATCCGAGCGCCGAGCAAGCCGCCGAGGGTTATTTTCGCGAGGAGCGGCTCGGTATTCCGGTGACCTCGCCGGTGCGCAATTACCGCGACACCAGCCACAAGCCCGAGCTGCTGGTGGCGCTGCAGCAATTCGAGGCGCTCGCCGGATTCCGCCCCGCAGCCCAAACCATCGAACTGCTGCGGGCTCTCGCGGTATCCGACCTGGACCCATTCATCGACTTGTTGAACGACCAGTCCGATGCCGATGGCCTGCGCGCGTTGTTCACCACCTGGATCACGGCACCCCAGCCCGACATCGATGTCCTGGTGGCCGCCGTACTGGAGGGTGCCATCCACTACGTCAGCTGCGGTGCAACGGAATTCGCTGCCGAAGCCAAGACGGTGCTGGAGTTGGGCGAGCGGTACCCCGGCGATGCCGGCGTGTTGGCCGCGTTGCTGCTCAACCGGATAACGCTTAATCCCGGTGAGGCGATCTACTTGTCGGCCGGAAACCTGCACGCCTATCTGCGGGGTGTCGGGCTGGAGGTAATGGCCAACTCCGACAACGTGTTACGAGGTGGCCTGACTCCCAAACACGTCGACGTCCCAGAGTTGTTGCGGGTGCTGGATTTCGACCCCACCACCGAGGCTCACCTGCGTGCGCCCACCCACTCCGATGGGCTCGGGTTGGTCTATGACACCCCTGCCGTCGAGTTCGCCGCATCGATGCTGACCCTCGGCGAGGATCAACTCGGCCACGAAGTCGACGCGCCGTCGCGCCATGACGGTCCCCAGATCCTGTTGTGTGCTGAGGGTTCGACGACGGTGTGCGGAAAGTCCGGGTCGGTGAGGCTGAACCGCGGCGCCGCCGCCTGGGTGGCTGCCGACGACGGGCCCATCCGGCTGATCGCGGACCAACCGACCAAGATATTCCGGGCCACCGTCGGTTTGTGATCAGCCCAGTGCCGCTTGGCTGACCCGGCGGCGGGATTGGCGACGCTCGGCCAGCCAGAGCCGCATGTTGTGCCGAATCGTGCGGGCGATCAACCCCGGCGTCGGGATCATGTAGAGGCTGTCCAGAAGAGAAAACCTGCGCAAAAACCATTCGGCGAGAACGGGATCGGTCTCTGCGGCGCCGAGGAACTGGTCGAACAAGCTACCCACCGGCCGGTACCACCTGGGCGCGGTTCCTCCAGCGTGGTGGAAATTGAAATCGCCGATCGCCGTCATCATCCATACCGGGAACGTGGTTTTGGCGGCGGCTCGATTCACGTTGCGCGCCAAATCCTGACCATTAGTCAAAGCGCGGCGCAGATGGCCGGCCTGCAGCGAGGTCATCGTCATGCCCTGCCCGAAGGTGGGGTCGAAGCTGGCCACCGCGTCACCGAGTGGCACGATTCCAGCCGGAAACCGATCCAGCTTGTCGTAGCGGCGCCATCGGCTGGCGGGAAAGCGGTGGAAGGCAACCTCGCCCATGGGTTCGGCATGCTTGAGTGCGGCGTGCAGCCGGTCGGGAAGCAGCGTCTCGGCCAGCCGGACCATCTCGGAAAAGGTTTGTGGCGGTTCGACTTTGGCGACACCGAACGTGGTGATGACCCAGCTGCCGTCTTCGTAACCGAGCATGCCGAGCCCCAACGGCTGTTCGCGGGATGCCCCGGCCACGATCACCCTTTCTTTGATCAGGCCATCGGGAAGCCGAAACTGGTGCGACGCATAGCCGATGCCGACGTCGACGACGTCTTCGCGGGGCCGCTGGTATCCCCACTGCTCCAGCCACACCGGCAACCTGGTGCCGCGGCCGGCCGCATCGACGACGATATCGGCCGGAACGAATTCGGGGTCGCCAGTGTCGTTGGAATCCACCAGGACTCCGGTCACTTGCTGCGTGGCCACGTCGAAGCGCGGTTCGCGCACCGAACGGTGCTGGATTTCGACGTTTTCGATAGCAACGGCCCGACGCCGGAGCTGCCATTCCAAATGCGGGCGGCTCGGCACATAGGCGGTGAATTGGTCCCGCAGCGTGTGCCCCGTCCCCAGCAGGTGACCCGCGGCGCCGAAGTAGATGCACTCCGGCCGGTTCTCCAGCTTCGGGACCCCGGCGGCCACCATGTCGTCGAGCAGACCGGGGAACAGCGCTTCGAATTCGATCGCGCCACGGGCCATGAGCAGGTGAACATGGCGTCCTTGCGGGACTGCCGCACGGTTGACGGGTGTGCTTGGGAGTTCGTCGCGTTCGAACACCGTGACCCGGTCGTAGAAATCGGACAACACCCGCGCCGCGCACAACCCAGCGATGCTGGCCCCGATTACGACGGCATGCGCCCTTTCGCTCTCCCCGCGCATTGGGCCACAGTACTCGGTACTGTCCGGGTTCATGGCCGGTCGGTGGCGCACCAAGTCTGTCGAACAGTCCATCGCCGATACCGACGAGCCGGGTAGCCGGCTGCGTAAAGACCTCAGCTGGTGGCACCTCACCGTCTTCGGGGTTTCGGTGGTGATCGGAGCCGGCATCTTCACCGTCACCGCACAGACTGCCGGCGACCTCACCGGGCCCGCCATCTGGATCTCGTTCCTCATCGCCGCGATCACCTGCGGGTTGGCGGCGTTGTGCTACGCGGAGTTCGCCTCGACGCTGCCGGTGGCAGGCAGCGCCTACACGTTCTCCTACGCCACCTTTGGCGAGTTTTTGGCTTGGACCATCGGCTGGAACCTGGTTCTAGAGCTGGGGATCGGCGGCGCGGTGGTGGCCAAGGGGTGGTCGAGCTACATGGGGACGGTATTTGGATTGCCCAGTGGCACAGTGGCTCTCGGCTCGTTCAAGCTCGACTGGGGCGCGCTGGTGATCGTTGCGCTGGTGGCGACGCTGCTTGCGCTGGGCACCAAGTTGTCGTCGCACTTTTCCACCGTGGTCACCGCGATCAAGGTGGCGGTGGTGTTGCTGGTGGTGGTCGTCGGCGCCTTCTACATCAAGCCGGCGAACTACTCGCCGTTCATTCCGCCGCCCCACGCCGACCACGCCGGTAGCGGCATCGATCAGTCGGTGTTGTCGTTGCTCACCGGCGCGCACACCAGCCATTACGGCTGGTACGGGGTGCTGGCGGGAGCGTCGATCGTGTTCTTCGCCTTCATCGGGTTCGACATCGTCGCCACCATGGCCGAGGAGACCAAGCACCCGCAACGCGACGTTCCGCGCGGAATCCTGGCCACATTGGGCATCGTGACCGTGCTCTATATCGCGGTGTCGATCGTGCTGTCCGGCATGGTTCCCTACTCCGAGCTGAAGACCACCCCCGACGGCCGGCACGCCAACCTGGCCACCGCCTTCGCGGCTAACGGGGTGCACTGGGCATCCGGCATCATCTCGGTCGGCGCTCTGGCCGGCCTGACCACGGTGGTCATGGTGCTGGTGCTCGGCGGGTGCCGGGTGTTGTTCGCGATGGCCCGCGACGGGCTGCTACCGCGTCAGCTGGCCAAGACCGGCTCGCGCGGCACGCCGGTGCGAATCACCGCGGTGGTGGCGCTGCTGGTCGGCGCGACGGCGTCGACGTTCCCGACGGTCAAGCTCGAAGAGATGGTCAACGTCGGGACGCTGTTCGCGTTCGTCCTGGTGTCCGCCGGTGTGATTGTGCTCCGCCGGACGCGCCCCGACCTACCACGGAGCTTCTCCACCCCGTGGGTGCCGCTACTACCGATCGCGTCCGTCTGCGCATGTCTCTGGCTGATGGTCAACCTCACGGCGCTGACCTGGATCCGGTTCGCCGTCTGGATGGTCGCCGGGATCGCCATTTACCTGGGCTACGGACGCCGGCACTCCGTTCTGGCCAGGCGGGAAGCCGAGCGGGCCGACGTGGAGGTCGCCTCCTAAGCCAGCGCAGCCGAGCGTGCGCTGTGGCGACTTTTCGTGCAATTTTTCGCCCTGAGTGCACGTTCGGCGCAGGCCTAACACCAATCAGCTTTACAAAATGGCATCAAATGTCTAGACAGAAGACGCAAAGCGGTGTAATGTCCAATCCCAACGTGCTCTGACTCACAAGGAGGTTGGCCAGATGACTGCCGAACTAAGCCCAGACACCGCGGTCTGGCAGGACAAGAAGCGCTATCTGTGGCTGATGGGACTGATCGTCCCAACCCTGCTGCTGGCGATCCTGCCGATCGTCTGGGCGATGAACCAATTCGGTTGGCACACCGCCTCGCAGGTGCTGTTTTGGATCGGCCCGATCCTGCTCTACATCCTGCTGCCGGCGCTTGACCTGCGGTTCGGGTCTGACGGGCAGAACCCGCCCGATGAGGTCATGGGCTGGCTGGAGAACGACAAGTACTACCGCTACTGCACCTACGCGTTCATCCCGTTCCAGTACCTCAGCCTGTTCCTCGGCGCGTATCTGTTCACCGCATCGAACCTGAGCTGGTTGGGCTACGACGGGGCGCTGAGCTGGCCGGCCAAGATCGGCCTGGCGCTCTCGGTGGGTGCTCTCGGCGGGGTAGGGATCAACACCGCGCACGAGATGGGACACAAGAAGGAGTCGCTGGAGCGCTGGCTGTCCAAGATCACCCTGGCGCAGACCGGCTACGGGCACTTCTACATCGAGCACAACCGCGGCCACCACGTGCGGGTCGCCACACCGGAGGACCCGGCGTCGTCGCGCTTCGGTGAGACGTTCTGGGAGTTCTTGCCCCGCAGCGTCTTCGGCAGCCTGCGCTCGGCCTTGCGGTTGGAAGCACAGCGGCTGCGCCGGCAAGACGCCAGCCCGTGGAACCCCAAGACCTACTTGTCCAACGACGTACTGAATGCCTGGCTCATGTCGGTAGTGCTGTGGGGTGTGCTGATCGCGGTGTTCGGCCCTGCGGCAATCCCATTCGTGATCATCCAGGCGATCTTCGGCTTCAGCCTGCTGGAGGCCGTCAACTACCTGGAGCACTACGGGCTCATGCGGCAAAAAAACGCCAACGGCCGCTATGAGCGTTGCACGCCCGAGCACAGCTGGAACTCCGACCACATCGTCACCAACCTGTTCCTGTACCACCTGCAGCGGCACAGCGACCACCACGCCAACCCGACTCGGCGCTACCAGACGCTGCGCAGCATGGACGGGGCACCGAATCTGCCCAGCGGCTACGCGGCGCTGATCGGGCTGACCTACGTCCCGCCGCTGTGGCGCAAGTTGATGGACCACCGGGTGCTGGCGCATTACGGCGGCGACATCACCCGGGTCAACATCCAAC
>NZ_JBATXN010000037.1:0-8637 GCF_049673265.1 Mycobacterium sp.
GAGATCGCCGCGTTCGGCAAGCTCAACAACGAGTTCGAGGACCGCGACACGCAGGTTCTCGGGGTTTCGGTGGACAGCGAGTTCGTGCATTTCCAGTGGCGTGCCCACCATGAGGACCTCAAGAAGCTGCCGTTCCCGATGCTTTCGGACATCAAGCGCGAATTGGTGGAGGCCACTTGTGCGCTCAACGCCGAGGGCGTCGCCGATCGGGTCACGTTCATCGTCGACCCCAACAACGAGATCCAGTTCGTCTCGGTGACCGCCGGCTCGGTGGGCCGCAACGTCGACGAGGTGCTGCGGGTGCTTGATGCGCTGCAGTCCGACGAGTTGTGCGCGTGCAACTGGCGCCAGGGCGACCCCACGATCGACGCGGGCGAAGAGTTGAGGCGCTCGGCCTGATGGGTATCGACAACTTGAAGGACGCGCTACCCGAATACGCCAAAGACCTCAAGCTCAACCTCGGCTCGATCACCCGCAGCACCGTGCTGAGCGCCGAGCAGCTGTGGGGCACGCTGTTGGCCAGTGCCGCGGCGACGCGGAATGCCCAGGTGCTGACCGAGATTGGCGCCGAGGCCGCTGACAACCTGTCGTCCGAGGCATATCAGGCGGCGTTGGCCGCCGCGTCGATCATGGGCATGAACAACGTGTTCTACCGCGGCCGCGGCTTCTTGGACGGCAAATACGACGACCTGCGTCCGGGATTGCGGATGAACATCATCGGCAACCCCGGCGTAGACAAAGCGAACTTTGAGCTGTGGTCGTTTGCGGTGTCGTCGATCAACGGGTGTTCGCACTGCGTGACCGCCCACGAGCACACCCTGCGCGAGGCCGGTGTCGACCGCGAAGCCATCCTCGAGGCGTTGAAAGTGGCGGCCATCGTATCCGGTGTCGCGCAGGCGATCGTTACGGCTCAAACGCTGGCGGCGATCGGCTAGGCCGTAGACTTCGGCTCTGTGGTCGTGAGCCAGGTCGATCTGCAACGACTGCGTCGCTGCGTCGAACTTGCCCAAACCGCACTCGACAATGGGCACGGCCCCTTCGGCGCGATCCTGGTCGACGCCGAAGGCCGCACCCTCTACGAGGACCACAATCGCGTCACGGATGGCGACCAGACGTTGCATGCGGAGCTGGGGATCGTTCGATGGGCGGTAGCGAATTTGGCTCCGGTTCATCGCATTCGGACTACCGTGTATACGTCCTGCGAGCAGTGTCCGATGTGCGCGGCTGCGCACGCCTGGGCTGGTCTCGGGCGCATCGTCTACGCCACGTCGTGCGCGCAGCTGACCCGGTGGCTGGCGGAATGGCAGGTGCCCACACCGCCGGTGGCCATGCTGCCAATCAACACCGTGGCGCCCAGAGCAGTGGCCGATGGCCCCGCGCCCGAACTCGAGGCGCAGGTGAAATCCCTGTACGAAGCCAGGTACCGGCGGTGACGGTGCCGCCGTGGGTCCGGCATGTGATCTGGTGGCACGTCTACCCACTCGGGTTCGTGGGGGCTTTCCCGGCGACCGCGTCGCCGGATCCTGGTGAACACCGGCTGCGACGGATCGCCGATTGGTTCGACCACGCCATCCAGCTCGGTGCGTCTGGAGTTGCACTGGGGCCGATCTTCTCGTCCCGCACCCACGGTTACGACACCACCGACCACTACCGGATCGATCCTCGGCTCGGTGACGATGACGACTTCGACTACCTCGTCGCCGAAGCGCACCGACGGGGTTTGCGGTTGCTGCTCGACGGTGTGTTCAACCACGTCGGTGTTGACTTCGACGCGGCCGCGCGCTGGTTTCGCGGCCGGCCCGGTCGCTTTCACACCTTCGAAGGACACGACGGCCTGCTGACCCTGAACCACGACAACCCCGAGGTCGTAGACTACACCGCCGACGTCATGACGCACTGGTTGCGACGGGGTGCTGACGGTTGGCGGTTGGACGCTGCGTACGCTGTGCCACACCAGTTTTGGGCTACGGTCTTGCCGAGGGTGCGTGAGCTCCAGCCGGATGCCTGGTTCGTCGGAGAGCTCATCCACGGTGACTACGCCGCGGTGGTCCACGAAACCGGGTTCGACTCCGTCACTCAATACGAATTGTGGAAGGCAATCTGGAGCAGCCTCAACGACGGAAACTTCTACGAGCTGGACTGGGCAATGCAGCGCCACAACAGTTTCGTGCAAAGCTTTCCGCCGCTGACGTTCATCGGCAATCACGACGTCACCCGTATCGCCAGCCAACTGCAGCGTCCTGAGCACCTCGCCCACGCCCTGGCGGTCCTGATGACGGTGGGCGGCATTCCCAGCATTTACGCCGGCGACGAGCTCGGTTACCACGGGATCAAGGAGGAGCGATTCGGCGGGGATGACGCGGTACGTCCGGAATTCGGTTCTCCCCCACTACAAGTGGATGCACGCGGTACCCAGATATGGGGGCTGCACCAATACCTGGTCGGCCTGCGCCGCCGACACTCTTGGCTACATGCCGCGTCGACGTCGGCGTTGCGACTTGATAACCGCTTTTACGTGTACCAGTCACGACACGGCGACGACGCGCTTGTCGTGGCGCTCAACATCGACGACACCGCTTTACAGGTCGTGTTGGGCGAGCTGGGCGTGGGCCAGGCGCACGTCATCGCCGGAAGTGGTGCGCCGCCGCAGGAAGTCGTCGACCGGGTGTCGATCGAGCCGCATGGCTGGCGAATCCTGCGGCCCGTCTAGCTCAGCTGCTCCACCGTGAGCCGATCTTCCTCCCCGTCGTAGTACCGCTCGAGCAGCTCGACAAAGTCCTGATTGTCTGGGGTCGCGCGGGCGAACAATGTCATCGATGAGCGCACCTTCAAGTCGTCGGGAGACCCGAAGATTTCACCGATCGACCGGTCTTGCACGGCGTTGACCAGCCGTGCGCATTCGTGCAACCGCGATCCGAGCAAGTCGTGCCGCAGATACGCCCGGGCTTCGTCGAGCGAGGAGATCGCATATTTGGCGGCCGTCGGACTGCTGCCCAGCCCGGCGATCTGCGGGAAGATGAACCAGATCCAATGGCTGCGCTTGCGGCCGGCCCGCAACTCATCGAGGACGTCCGGGTAAACCCGTGCCTGCGCGTCAACGAAACGCTGGAGATCAAAGGGGTCGCTTGTCGATTCCATGTGCCCTACCGTGGCACAGTGGTCAAACGGCGGGTACCTAAAGTGCGTGACCTGGCGCCGCTGATCCGGTTCCGCAAGCCCCGCTTCGACCGCACCCAACGCCGGCTCGACGAGGCGCAGACCATCCACGATCTGCGGCGCATCGCCAAGCGGCGGACGCCGCGGGCGGCTTTCGATTACACCGACGGCGCGGCCGAGGATGAGATCTCGCTAGGGCGTGCGCGACAAGCCTTCCGCGACATCGAGTTTCACCCATCGATCCTGCGCGACGTCAGCAAGGTCGCGACGGACTGGGAGGTGCTGGGCCAACCGGTGGCGATGCCATTCGCCATCGCGCCGACCGGCTTTACCCGGCTGATGCACACCGAGGGCGAGATCGCTGGTGCCCGGGTGGCCGCGGCGGCTGGGATCCCGTTCTCGCTGTCGACTCTTGGCACCGCGTCGGTAGAAGAGGTGGCGGCTGCTGCTCCGCAGGGCCGCAGGTGGTTTCAGTTGTATATGTGGCGCGATCGGGACCGTTCAATGGGATTGGTGCGGCGGGCAGTCGATGCCGGGTTCGACACCCTGCTGGCCACCGTTGACGTGCCGGTCGCCGGTGCGCGGCTGCGCGACGCGCGAAACGGGATGTCGATCCCGCCGGCGTTGACGCTGCGGACCGTGCTCAACGCCGTACCGCGCCCGCGGTGGTGGTTCGACCTGCTGACCACCGAGCCGTTGGCCTTCGCTTCGCTGGATCGGTGGTCGGGCACCGTCGGCGAATACCTCGACACCATGTTCGACCCCCGCCTTACCTTCGACGACTTGGCGTGGATCAAGGCGCAGTGGCCGGGCAAGCTTGTCGTCAAAGGCATCCAGACCCTGGACGACGCCCGCGCCGTAGTCGATCGCGGTGTCGATGGCATCGTGTTGTCCAATCATGGTGGCCGCCAACTTGATCGGGCTCCCGTGCCGTTTCATCTGTTGCCCGCTGTGGCACGTGAACTCGGCAAGGACACCGAGATCCTGCTTGATACCGGGATCATGTCCGGCGCCGACATCGTCGCTGCAATCGCCCTCGGTGCACGTTGCACGCTTGTCGGGCGGGCTTACTTGTATGGGTTGATGGCGGGTGGCGAAGCTGGCGTTCGTCGCGCCATCGAGATTCTGTCAGGACAGCTGACCCGCACCATGGGGCTGCTCGGTGTCACGTGCCTCGAGGAGCTTTCGCCGAGGCACGTGACGCAGCTGCGCCGGCTGGGGCCGGTAACGCCGCCGCGCTGATGCGAGGTGTCGTGGGCGAGCCCTAAGGTGCGGGCGTTCCTGGCGGCACCGGGCACCAGAAAAGACCGCAATTCATCGAAGCAACCTGCCCCCGACAACTGTGTTGGTCTTGGTCCCGTTGCCGTTGTCAACCATCTTGTGGTACCAGTCGTGGCAGACCGTCATATCCCAGTTCACGGCACCTGGCACCGGGCCGGTCATCGACAGGCCACCATCCGGCGTGATTTGAAAGTTGTACGCCTCCGGCAATGGTTGTCCGGGGCACCATTGCCACCGCCATTGTCGGCGTGAGCGCCAGCCGCTGCCAATCCCACCGCCGCCCCGGCGGCCAGCAGCGCCGAGGTCATCATTCGAGTTGCTGTACGAGCGAAGTTCATCGGGGCATTCCTTCCGATCCTCGTGTCCGCGTTTGGGCCGCTCTTCGTGTTAGGAAATATGAAGTCCGGAAAAGCGGACACTTTGTGAGATTCCAATCGAAATGCGTCTATTGAACTCCGCGGCATGCCTCTACGTACACACATTTCGCCAGGTGCTTTGCCCAGCTCCGCTGCCGATGTCGCCGCCGCCAGCCAGTACGCCGGTCGGCGCGCCGTGGCTGGAGTGTTTTTCACGCAATCGCTACCAACTGCGTTTTACCTAATTTCATCCGCATCGCGGAAACGAGCGTGCAACCATTTGAGGTGTTGTGTCGCTAACAGCAAACGCCCACTGTGGCCCGTTCGGGCCCGCACTTAAGGAGCGATGGATGAATTCTGCGATGGTTTCGGCAGTCCGTGCCACGACAACGACAGCAGTCGCGCTATTTATTGGATTAGCCGCGATGAGTGCGACCGCTCCGGCGAATGCGCTAGCACCTCTTGACGATCCCACCGATCCCGCATGTGTGACGATGCCGTGGTTACCTCAATGCCAGCTCCCAGGGCCCCCGCCACCTCCCGCCACCCCGATGGGTCCGGGGGATCCCGCATGCATCAGTCAGCCCACTAACGGGGCGTGCGCGGGGGGTCCGTACGCTCCGCCTACGCCTCCGCCTCAGCCAAACTCCGGCATTCCCACCGGCCCGGCAGATCCCGCATGCGTCAGCAACCCGAACCCGGTGTGCGCAGGAGGCCCCTACGCTCCGCCAACGCAGCCCGCGGGCACTCCGCCACCGGCAACGCCGGCTGACAACGGGCCGATAGCGCCACCGCCCGACAACGGGCCGGTATCGCCGCCGCCCGACAGCGGACCGATCGCGCCACCGCCCGACGCGCCGATTGCGCCACCGCCAGACGCCCCGATTGCGCCACCGCCAGACGCCCCGATTTCGCCACCGCCGATGGGTGGCGGGATGCCCCATGACATAGGCGCAATGCACGACTTCGGCGGTATGCACATGGGTGGCGGCGGACACATGCGCTAGGCGTGTGTCGGAAGTTGGTCCCTGTCAACCGCGTTGCTGCCGAGGAGCGCCGGCCCGACGGCACGGGCCTTGTTGGGTTCCAGCGCGGCCAGCTTCCGCCACGAGGCGATCGCGCGGCCGGTGAGTGCGGTTATTCGGCTCGCCGTGCTGGCATCCCCGGACGCTAGGGCATGCGCGTTCTGGGCATGCACGACGACTTTGTCCAGCGACATCAGCAAGTCGCTGTCCACGAACCTGGTCGACTCGTACGCGGTTTGGACAGCGCGCATTCCGCGGCCGCGCAGCCTCGTGGCCGCCGCGTGCGCGGCGCGGCCGGCAGCATCCCAGTCCGCCACGGCTGGCATGTGACCCGACACGGCAGCTCGGTGCAGCTCTGCGATATCGAGGATCGCTTTGTGCGCGGTGATCTTGGCGTACTGAAGCACTCCCCAGATTGGATTCGTCAACAGTTCGGCGAGCCACGCATGTACGACGGTGTCGGGAACGTCGGCGGTTCCTACCGTCTGCCAGGCGAGGCCCAGGGCAACGACACTGTTCTCGGGTGACAGGTAGCCGTCCGGCCCCGCCAGCAAATCGTTGCTTGACTGGACGAGCAGGCTCAACGGCCGGGCCGAACAGGTCGGGAAGTCAGTAACCTGCTGGTCGCCGTTGATGTAGGAAACCACGTTCATCGCGCATCCCTTGCCGGAACCGGGCTGGTGCGAGCCTCTGGCCAATCTCAGTGGGTGGGTGATGCGGTAGAGGTCCATTTCGGTTGAGTCCTTTCGCCTTTCACTGCCAAATAGATCGGCTGGTTACTCAGTTAGACGGCGGGGGCGCTGATGGCGTTCACTGAGTCTCTCCCGTTGTAACCGGTCTATACAGTTACACGTTGCGCCTGATGGTGAAACCTGTCAAGGTGGTTACTTGTGACCTTCGTCTACCTGAGCGGCCGTCGATGCCTCGACTTCGTCGGCACCATGAAGCACCGGCACAGCTCGCGCGAGGAGCTGTTGACCACGCCGAAACAGCTGTCTGACTGGGCAATTCAGGCCGGGCTGTTGGACGGCGCCCTCACTGTCACCGGCGATGACCTGGCGGCCGCGGTTGAGTTGCGGGAAGCCATCTACCGGACCGTCGCCGCGCGGCTCGAGGGCCGCCGGCCCCAACCCGCCGACGTCGAACTGCTCAACGAGTGGGCATCGCAGCCTCAGCTGACGCCACGATTGCTGCGAACCGGCGCTGCCCGCCGCGAAGGCACCGCACCGCAACTGCTGGCGAGCGTGGCCGCGGACCTGCTCGATCTGCTCGCCGGCACCGACATCGAGAACGTCAAACGTTGTGCCCATCCGGACTGCACTCGCCTTTACCTGGATGCCTCGCGAGCCAAGAACCGGCAGTGGTGCGGAATGGGCACCTGCGGCAACAAGGCAAAAGTTCAAGCCTTCCGGGCCCGCCAGCGCGCCGCCTCCGGTTAGCAGCCGCATGTCGGGAACAAACTGGATCCGATCCAGGTTGAGCGCATCAGGCTTAACTTTGGAGGATCGATGGCTGAAGCCAAATCAGTGCCGGTGTTGTTTGTCAGTGACCCGATCGTGTTGCCTGGCATGGTCGTGCCGATCGCCCTGGACGATGCTGCTCGAGCGGCCGTCGACGCTGCTCGTGCCAGCGAATCGGGCAAGCTGCTGATCGCCCCGCGGCTCGACGACCGCTACCCGTCCCACGGCGTGCTGGCGACAATTTTGCAGATCGGGCGCATCGCCGGTGGCGGCACCGCCGCGGTCGTGCGCGGTGAGCGCCGGGCGCAGATCGGCGTCGGGGCAAGCGGGCCAGGCGCGGCGCTGTGGGTCGAGGTGACCGAGGTCACCGAGCCGGAGCCCAGCGACGAAACTCGAGCGCTGGCCGCCGAATACAAGAAGCTGTTGCTGGCGATGTTGCAGCGGCGCGAGGCGTGGGAGCTGGTTGACGTTGTCAACCGGTTGACCGATCCGTCGGCGCTGGCCGACATGGCCGGTTACGCGTCGTATGTCACCGGTGTGCAGAAGCGCCAGCTGCTGGAGACCGAGGATGTCGCCGAGCGACTGCGGGTGCTGATCGACTGGACCGGCGACCACCTCGCCGAGGTCGAAGTCAACGACAAGATCGCCGAAGACGTCCGCGCGGGCATGGAAAAGCAGCAGAAGGAATTCCTGCTACGCCAGCAGCTGGCCGCGATTCGCAAGGAGCTCGGGGAGGGTGAACCCGACGGATCGCATGACTACCGGTCTCGTATCGAGGCTGCCGACCTGCCCGACAAGGTCCGCGAGGCGGCGCTGCGTGAGGTCGGCAAGCTGGAACGCTCCAGCGAGCAGAGCCCGGAAGGCGGCTGGATCCGCACGTGGCTAGACACCGTGCTCGACCTGCCGTGGAACACCACGACCGAAGATTCGACGGATCTGGCCGCGGCGCGCGACATTCTGGACGCCGATCACCATGCGCTGGAGGACGTCAAGGACCGCATCGTCGAGTACCTGGCGGTGCGTGCTCGTCGGAGCCGGCGCGGATTGCAGGTCGTCGGCGGCCGCGGCTCTGGCGCGGTGATGGTACTGGCCGGTCCGCCTGGGGTCGGCAAGACATCGCTGGGTGAGAGCGTCGCCCGCGCGCTGGGCCGCAAGTTCGTTCGCGTCGCTCTGGGCGGTGTGCGCGACGAGGCCGAAATCCGCGGGCACCGACGCACTTACGTCGGCGCGCTGCCCGGACGCATCGTCCGGGCGATCGGCGAAGCCGGCTCGATGAACCCCGTCGTGTTGCTCGACGAGATCGACAAGGTCGGTTCGGACTACCGCGGCGACCCCGGCGCGGCGCTGCTGGAGGTACTT
>NZ_JBATXN010000038.1:0-8534 GCF_049673265.1 Mycobacterium sp.
GTCGAGGATCAGCGTGCAGCCCTTACCGAGCCCCGCCGAACTCAGCCGGGTCGCGTCGGCCCGCAGGAAGTGGACCCGGACGTGTTCGGCGGCGGCCCTGGCTCCGGCCTTCTCGAGCGCCTTCGCCGCGACGTCCACTCCGGTTACCTGCCACCCGTGGCGGGCTAGATAGATCGACGAATCGCCTGTGCCGCAACCGATATCGATCGCGGTACCGGCGGGCAATGCGGCCGGACCCTCGATCAGTTCCCGCAAGGTCGACGACAATGCGTGGCCATCCCAGGGCGTGAAACCGATCCGATAAAACGCTCGATAAAGAAGTGCCGACACCATGGGCGTAAACGCTAGCTGCGCACGACTACTTATGCAAGAGTAGTTGGATGTCGTCGATCCGGATTTTCATCCTGGGCTCGCTGGAGCAGCGCGGACCCATGCATGGACATCAACTGCGGCTGCTTGCCGAACAGGAACATGTCGCGATGTGGACCGATATCACCGTGGGTGGGTTGTACGGCGCGCTCAAGCGGCTGGCGACCGAAAACCTCATCGAGCAGGTCCGTGTCGAACAGGCGGGCTCCTACCCGCCACGACAGATTTGGTCGATCACCGAGGCGGGCCGGGAAGCGTTGGGTGGTCTGCGGATGCGGGCGTTGAGCGACATCGTGATCAAACCCGATCCGTTCGACTTGGCGATGACGCGACTGGACCCGGATCATCTGACGCATCTGCCGGCGACCATCGCGGCCCGCATCGCGTCGCTGTCAGCGTTGCTGACTGAATGGGAGGCTCGCGCAGCTGCCGCCGACCGCTATCTGACGGTTGCCGAAAAGCTGATGGTCAAGCATCGCCTTCACCGGCTGCAGGCCGAAATCGCCTGGCACCAAGAACTCGAGCAGCGGTTGCCCGAAATCGTCGCCGACGAAAGAGCCAGGCGGAGTGGTTAACTGCAACCATGCGCAGAGAACCAAAACTGGCCCGTCGCTTCTTTGATCGGTTCGAGCCGGTGCACGGGGTGACTTACTTCGCGCCGGAGGCGCGGGCAGCTTTCGACGGGCTGGGTTATCGCGGGTTTTGGATGGGCTACTTCGCCGGCCGCTCGGCGCCGCTGGGCATGGCATCCCCGGAAATGGTGACCGCGATGTTCTACAACTTCGCCCCCGAGCGGGTCGCCAAGGCGCTGCCGGCAGCGTGGGAGATCGCCGGCCCGGACGCGGCGTTGCGTGCCCGGCAGGAGTCTGCGGTTACGGCGCTGCGCCGCTATGGCATCAGTGCAGATGAAAATGTCGCTACTGCAGCTGAATTGGCGGGGAAGGCGGCGCGTCACGCGCCGCTCGATGGGCGGCCACTGTTCGCCGCGAATCGCGCGCTGCCATGGCCCGACGATCCGCTGGACGCGTTGTGGCATGCCACGACGCTGTTGCGCGAGCAGCGCGGCGACACGCACATAGCGGTACTGGCTGCGGCCGGGGTCTCCGGTCGGGAATGCAACGTGCTGCAGGTCGCTTCGGGCGCGATTGAGCGCGACTACATGGCCCGTGCCCGCGACTACGACGACGCGTCGTGGCGTTATCACGAAGAACAGCTGGCCGAGCGGGGACTGCTCAACGACGATGGGTCGATCACCGTCGCCGGTCGGGAACTGAAGAACCACATCGAATCGACCACCGACGCGCTTTCGCTTTCGGTACTCGACGCGCTCACTGACGACGAGGTGGAAGCACTGTTCCAGGCGCTCACGCCGATCACCCGCACCGTCATCGCCGCCGGCGATCTCCCCGCGACAACCCCGATGAACCTGCGCCGCAAGGAATTAGACGACGACAGCGCGCATCTGGCTTAACCGGTCTGCGGCGTGGCCCTGGGACGGCCTCTTTTGGGCGGGGGCGCTACATGTTTGGGCATCCGACCGGCGTCGTCGAGTGCTCGGCGCAGGATCATTTCGATCTGACCG
This sequence comes from Mycobacterium sp., assembly GCF_049673265.1. Lineage (GTDB taxonomy): Bacteria > Actinomycetota > Actinomycetes > Mycobacteriales > Mycobacteriaceae > Mycobacterium. Next base: position 1,952 of record NZ_JBATXN010000038.1, read on the forward strand.
TTGAGGCTGCGGAACTCGTCGTTGGCCCACCGGGTGAGCGCGTCGTGGACAGCTGGGTCGATCCGGAGCAGGACCTGTCGGCGGTCGCTCACGTGTAGAGCGTGCCGGTGTTGATCACAGGCGAGGGCGGTTGGTCCGCGCAGAGCACAACCATGAGGTTGCTGACCATGCTGGCCCTGCGCTCCTCGTCGAGGTCCACGACGCCAGTGTCAGTGAGTTGCTCCAGCGCCAGCTTTACCATTCCGACGGCGCCCGCCACGATGCGGGTGCGGGCGGCGATGACGGCGCCGGCTTGCTGGCGGCGCAGCATCGCCTGAGCGATTTCTTGGGCGTAGGCCAGGTGGGAGATGCGCACCTCAACGATTTCAACCCCGGCGATTTGGACGCGCTGGGCCAGTTCGCGCGCGAGGTCGGCGACCACTTGGTCGGTGGAGCCGCGTAGCGACGTGCCGGCGCCGGTTGGGTCGTCGTAGGGCTGGCTGGTGGCGACGTGGCGCAGCGCCGACTCGGCTTGCATGGACACGAAGGCTTGGTAGCTATCCACCGCGTAGGTCGCCTTGGCGGTATCGGCCACCTGCCAGACCACGATCGCAGCGATCTCCACAGGGCTGCCGTCGGCGTCGTTGACCTTCAAGTGTGCTGTCTCAAAGTTGCGCACCCGCAGGCTAACCCCGCGGCGCACGGTCAGCGGCGCCACCCACCAGAACCCCGGACGGCTTACGGTGCCGATGTAGCGCCCGAAGAACTGGATCACCGAGCTCTGTCCGGGCGGAACGATCACCAGCGAAGTGACGACCAAGGCAAGGATCACGATCGGCAGTCCCAACAGGTCGGGTTTGTTCTTGGCCGCCAAGACAATTCCGGCGATGCTCGCGGCAACGACGAGCACGCCGATCCAGCCGGTGAGGGTGCCAGCCGGACGCTGATCGATCTCGACCTGGGCTCCCTGATGTCCGACAACCTGAGCGTTATTGGTTGATTCAGCGCTGTCCACGAGTACCGCCCTCCTCAAATATGATATAAAATGATATCACTTTTTTGGGCGTCGAAGCGCACGAAAGGAGCAGTCGATGATGCAACCTGAAAGCCACCCGGTTCGGGTCCGAGGTGACCTCGATCCCGCGTTGTCACGCTGGCAATGGCTGGTCAAATGGATTCTTGCCATTCCGCACTACATCGTCCTGTTCTTTTTGACCATCGCGGTCGTCGTGGTGTGGGTGATCGCGTTGTTCGCGATCCTGATCACCGGCAAATACCCGCGCGCCCTGTTCGACTTCACCGTCGGCGTGATGCGATGGCGGTGGCGGGTCGCCTTTTACGCGCTCACCGCACTCGGCACAGACAAGTACCCGCCGTTCAGCCTGCAGTCCAAGGACGAGTATCCGGCCGACCTGGAGGTCGACTACCCGGAGCACCTGAACCGAGGCTTGGTATTGATCAAGTGGTGGCTACTGGCCATCCCGCACTACCTGATACTGTTCGCTTTCTTCGCCGCCGGTTGGCGCGCTCTCATGTTGAACCCGAACAACTCTGTCGCCTACCTCGCGCCGCCGCTGATAGCCATCCTGCTGGTGATCGCCCTGGTGGGTTTGCTGTTTACCGGGCGCTACCCGAAGGGGTTGTACGACTTCGTGATTGGAATCAACCGGTGGGCAATCCGGGTGCGCGCCTACACCAGCTTGCTGCGCGACGAGTACCCACCGTTTCGTCTCGACCAGGGGTCGCGCGAATGACAGCAGCCGCCCTGCATCGCGTTGGGTCGCCGTTAGATTAGTGCTGCCAGCCGTCCGGGTTGATCAATTTGGACGTAGGTGCGGGCGTCGTCGATCAGCTCCAGCTGCGCATGCGGTAGCGTCCGGGCGAGTCGCTCGGCGTCGCGGACAGTGAAGAAACGGTCACGGGTGCCCCAGGCGATCATCGCCGGACGGTCGAAGGCTGCCAGCCGCTCAGCGGCGGCCAGCGTGTGCTTGGGCGAGATCCCTTGGAGCACTGCGCGCAGGTCGGCGCGTATCCGCGGGTCGCGCAGCGGTGCAAACCAATCCGCCAGTAACTCATCGGGCAGCGGCCGGACGGTCAAGGGAACAGCCGCAAGTGCCGCACGCCGGACGAGTCGTGAGCGCAAGGCGATGTCGAGGGCGGTGATCAGGCCCGGCACACGCGCGCCGGCGGCTTCGATAGGCCGGAAGGCGAATGGTGGAAAGTTTTCGAACGCATCGCAGTTGGTGAGCACCAGGCGGTCGATGAGTTCGGGGTGGTTCGCACACAGGATCTGACACAGGGCGCCGCCGGTGTCGTTGCCGACTAAGGTGACCTCGCTGAGCTGCAACCGCTGGATAAATTCCGCGATCATCTCGGCAAGCGCCGGCGGAGACAAGTCCGCACCGTTCATCGGCGTTCGATGCGCGCCCAATGGAAGGTCGGGAATGACGCAACGCCGTCCGGCGAGCAGCGGGACCAACTCGTCCCACACCCGGCCGTTCACGAACAGTCCATGGATCAGCACGACGCAGGGGCCGCTGCCGTGGTCTCGGTAGCGCAAAATGCCTTGGGAGAGCGTGATTTCTGTCATGTCAGCCTGGTGGCTCCGCCCGAGACTCGTTCATTTTGGACAACAACTTCACGACCGTGCGCAGTTCGCGTTCTGGCGTCTCATCGAGCAGAGCCGCCATGCGGTCGTTGATCTCCCCATAGAACGCCTGCATCTTCTTGACTTTGGTGGGATTCAAACGCACCAGAACGCTGCGGCGGTCACGCGGGTTTGGCTCCCGCTTTAGATAGCCGCCTTTCTCCAGCCGGTCGAGCATCACCGTGACGCCGCCCGTGGTCAGACCGGTGAAGCGGGCCAGCTCCCCCGGTGTCGACGGTCCCATCAGCTCGAGCACGTTGATGCACTGCATATCGGTGAGGCGCAAGCCCACTCGGTCGGCGATCTGCTGGTTGTACAGAATGCTTCCCGCGATGAACTGCCTCAGGCAGCGGATCACCGTCTCGTGTAACTGTGCGCGGTCTGGGCTTGACACTGGCTTCAATACGCCTATTCTCTAGATACCTTACTCAGTAAGATACTCACTAAATGAGGGAAGGGAACTTTAGCATGACGGCTGCAACGATCAAAGGGTATCGGGGAATAGGGATGGAGGGCGCCATTGCCCGCTGGTATGACAAAAGCACCCGCAAGGACATGGAGCGCTTCCGGACCCTGGCCGCGCGGCTACGCACCGTGTTGCCGCAGGGCGGAGACGTGCTGGAGGTGGCACCGGGGCCCGGCTTCGTCGCCATCGAAATGGCTAAGGGCGGGGCGCACCGCGTGACGGGGCTCGACGTCAGCCGGACGATGGTGGAGCTGGCGGATAAAAACGCCGCCGAGGCCGGCGTCGAAGTTGACTTCCGCCAAGGCAATGTATCGGCGATGCCCTTCGCAGATGAAAGCTTCGATCTGCTGGCATGCAGCGCAGCGTTCAAGAATTTTTCCGAGCCGCATAAGGCGCTTGAGGAGATGTATCGCGTGCTGCGCCCCGGCGGCACGGCGCTGGTTCTGGACTTGCGCAAGGACGTGTCGATGTCCGAAATCCGGAAGTACTTCGGCGCGACCGGGCTGAGCGCGATTGAGCGCTGGATGACCCTCGCCGCATTTCGGTTCATGTTGCTGAAACGGGCTTATACACCAGTACAACTTGAGACGATGTTGGCCGATATTCCGTTCCGGAGCAAGGAGATTCGGCTCGTCGACATCGGCGTCGAGCTCTGGCTACAGAAGTAGATCGGCACTATCGGGCGGGCGGGTGTGCCGTCTAGCCGGCGGCCCATTCTTTGGCTCGCTCAAGCTCGTCGAGCCTGAAGACGGCGAGCTCGCCGGGAATCATCCACGCCAGCGTATGCACGGTATGAGCGACCCACGCCTTATCGGAGACAACCGCAATTCTTTTGAAGGCCGCGTGCTGTGGCAATACAGTGCGCATGCGATGCGTCTGCTTTGGATGTGGTTGATCAGCGTTGCTCAGCTGACGGTACGGGTGCACAATTGAGGCGTCGTCTGAAACCTGGAGATCTGGGATGAGTGAGCAACTTTACGACTTTTTCGGCGAGATCTTCCAGCGGTACTTCATACCCGCCATCGACGCATATCCGCGAATGGGTGGAGCACTCGTCGGAAGGTTACTCACGCTGACTGACGACGTCCCCGATAAATTGGCACAGACCCGGTGCGCCGCAACGGCATGGGCCAAAACCGAGACCCCGAGCGCCAGGATCACCTCGGAACTCTTCGTGATCACCCAACACGGACTTATATATGCCGCCGGGTTGAACGACTCGCGCCGGCCGCTGTATTACCTGGCCACGCCGCCTGCATTGTTCGATCCGTTCGTCGATCAGGTCGACACCGCCGAACTGCGTGAGGGCACGGTAGTCGTGGTGGACAGCCGGTTCGGCCGCGACCTCGCATCCGCGCATCCGATGGACGCCGCGCTGCGCCGGATTCTCGATGAGCACCTGGCGCTGCGGGTGAATCTGCCCGCGTAGCTATTCCTTCGCCGCGGTCTCTTGGCCGGTGCGTCTTTCGCGGTCTTGTTGGCGGGGTCGAGTGGTTGGTACCTCAACTTTCCCCTATCGGTAGTGTGCCATCCACCACTGGTAAAGCGGGTCGATGCCACTGCCCGCAGCACCTTCGGCTTCGCCGAGCAGCAGTTCCGAGTCGATCGTCCAGGCCATACGGGGAATTAAGTCTGCGCTTCCCAACAATTTGATTGAGCCGCACGCCACCCTGCCTTCGACTCGCTGTGGGGTTGCGGCGCGATGCCAATCCTGCGGTGACGGCCCCATCCCGGGGCAAGGTTGGACAAGATAGCGATCCCACTCATTCCAGTACGTCTCGAGGGTGTTCCGGTCAGCGAACAGGTGGAATGTGAGGGCCGCCGAAACAGTGCTTGTAGCCCATTCCGAGCAGTCCAACTCTGCTAACTCCACATTCTGGGGAGGACTGGACTTGCACCCGAAGACGTCCTTGGGAACCAATGACTGGAGCCGCTCCAACGGGTCGGCGACCGCAGATGGCGTAGGCGTCGGCGATGTTTTGCCACCCCCGGACGACGACTTGCTTCCTACAATGACAGCGACAACGGCGACAACCATGACGACGAGTAGGGCGCCTGCACTCAGCACCATCTTGGTGCGGCGGCTCAGCCGCTGAAAGAACGGCACTCCCTCGGCAGTTGGCGGGGCATCGGTCGGCGGCACCAAGCCGGTTCGGTGATTCTCGGTTGTGGTGGACGACTCCGGTTTCGGCGCATCACGGTGGCCTGGCGGCGAGACTGTGTTGGTGGCGAGAAGTGTCTCCGCATCAGGCTCACCAGACTCCTCGGGGACGGTGGGCGCATCATGGCGCGTCGTCTTTCCTTTCGCGGCAGGGTGGTCCCATGCGGGTATGCGCTGCTCAGTTCGCTGCTCACCGCCCCGCGTGGGCTTGATGTTGGTGGTGAGTTCCGCATCTGGAGCAGAACTGCTCTCCGATGACGTCGCAGTGCTGGCGCTGAAACGAACTGGTTCACCTACGGCGAGGAAACTGGTGACTGCCGCAGCGAGGCGCTCAAGGTGGGCCTCGAGCGGTGGTGTCAACGCATCGAGCCAGTGCGGCGTCCCGAGGAAGTATTCCAGGGACTGCGCGGGAGCGACGTCCTCGATGCGGAACGGGATCAGCACCGTTTCTGCGCTCACAGCGAGCTGGACCTCTCGCCTGATCTGGGGCGAGGCGTTGGCGTGGCTGCTGAACATCAGAACCATGACTCGAGACGACCGGATCGCGTCGACGATGGCAGCGCCCCACTCTTGGCCCGGGATGACGTCTCGCGGCGCGATCCAGCATCGGATTCCCTTCGCTTCCAAGGCGGCGCAGACGGCGTCAGCTTGCGGCTTGTCGTGGTGTGAGTAGCTGACGAAGACGTCATGGGCCACGGGTCCACCCCTTCGGCTGCTGCTCAACCCTCGCGGCGATCGCGATCACTCCCGACCCCACCGACGTCCTCATCCAGCCAGACCTGCGGCTTCGCTGAAGGTCGCCTTCCATCGATCTGACCGCCCCCTCGTCGTGGCGGGAATAGCTGATGAACACCCGCACGTGCGCGACCGTCGGCCCTCAGACGCGGTTACGGTTAGGTCGAAGCATACGGATTGGTCGCCGATGGCGGCGGCGCTTGGTCAAGCCGGCGTCGCCGGAGCCGCGAGAACCAGTTTTTGGTTGGGGCTGCATGATGACCAGCCCGCGGCCGTTGGATTCGTCTTTGCCAAGGCATTCCGCACCCGCCGCGTAGCCGATGGTCAAGACTGGACTCATGGCAGATCTTGGCGAGGGCCGTGTTGCGGTCTACCTAGACTTCGACAACATCGTGATCTCCCGCTACGACCAGGTGAACGGCCGCGGTTCGTTCCAGAAGGACAAGGCCAAGGGCCTGGACAAGCACCCGGACCGGTTGGGCCGGGCGACCGTCGACGTCGGCGCCATCATCGACTTCGCCTCGTCGTTCGGCACCTTGGTGCTCACTCGCGCCTACGCAGACTGGTCGGCCGAGGTCAACACGGGCTACCGCCA
>NZ_JBATXN010000039.1:0-2766 GCF_049673265.1 Mycobacterium sp.
TGCGCAATCGGCTGGGCTCCAAGACCGTCATGACGCGCCTAGCCGACGAGGCGGGCGTAGCAAGCGTGCCGCATGTGATGGGGCGGGCCGGCTCCTACGACGAGCTGCTGGCGCTCGCGCAGGGCGCAGGATTGGGAGATGACCTCGTCGTCTCGATCCCATACGGGAACGCCGGCAGCGGGACGTTTTTCGTGCACGGTCAACGCGACTGGGACGAGCACGCCGGTGACCTGACCGGGCAGCAGGAATTTAAAGTCATGAAGCGCATCCGCAATGTCGAGGTGTGCATCGAGGGCGCCGTGACCCGCCATGGCACCGTGATCGGACCCGCGATGACGAGTCTGGTCGGTTATCCGGAGCTAACTCCGTACCGGGGCAGCTGGTGCGGCAATGACATCTGGCGCGAGGTCCTTCCGCCGGACCAGACACACGCTGCGCGAGCAACGGTGGGAAAGCTGGGCCAGATCCTCAGCCGCGAGGGCTACCGGGGCTACTTCGAAGTGGATCTGCTGCATGACCTGGACTCCAACGAGCTCTACCTCGGCGAAGTGAACCCGCGCCTGTCCGGCGCCAGCCCCATGACGAATCTGACGACCGAGGCCTACGCCGACATGCCGCTGTTCCTCTTTCACCTGCTCGAGTACATGGGCGTGGAGTACGAGCTCGACATCGATGAGATCAACTCGCGCTGGGAGCGGGGCTATGGCGAGGACGAGGTCTGGAGCCAAGTGATAATCAACGAGACGTCACCGGATGTCGAGCTTTTCACCGCGACGCCACGCACCGGTGTATGGCGCATCGACGACGACGGTCGCGCCTCCTTTGCGCGGTCCGCCAATGATTGGGCCACGCTGCTCGACGGTTCTGAGGCCTTCTACATGCGGGTCGCGGCGCCCGGCGACTTGCGCTCCGAGGGCGCCCAACTCGGCGTGCTCGTCACCCGCGGACACCTGCAGACTGACGACTACCGCCTCACCGAACGCTGCCAGCGCTGGGTCAAGGCCATGAAAGCGAAGTTCGTCTCCACGCCCCTCGCACCGGCCGCGCCAATCGTCTCGCGCCTCGTGGCACGAGCGTGAACGACGCGCCGGCCGGTATCTCACTGGAAAACTGGCTGTCGGCGCCATATTCGCATTGGTCATTCCAACACGTCGAAGAATTCGTGCCGACCGCGGTAATCGCGCGCCGGACCGGGCCGGTCGCAGCGTTGCGTACAGCCAGCGCTCCGATCGCTGAGATCCCATTGACCAGCGCCAAAGGGGTGGCCGCTACCGTCGGCGCGGTGATGGCCGCCACCGCTGTCGACGGGTGGGCGGTCACCTACCGCGGGTCGATGGTGGCCGAGGAGTACCTCGGCGGCATGAAGGCCCACACCCGCCACCTGCTGTTCTCGGTGAGCAAGTCGCTGGTGGCAGTCGTCGTCGGCGCGCTGCACGGGGCCGGTGCGATCGAGCTTGACGCGCCGGTCACGTCATTCATTCCCGCCCTGGCGAACTGCGGCTACGCCGGTGCAACGGTGCGCCACCTTCTGGACATGCGATCGGGTATCGCGTTTTCAGAAAACTACGGCGACCCGGCCGCAGAAATACATCTCCTGGACCAGGCGATGGGGTGGGCGCCCAAGCGCCGTCCGGACGTCCCTTCCACGCTGCACGAGTTTCTGCTGACCTTGCGGCAGAAGTCGGCGCACGGCGGCCCGTTCGAATATCGCTCCTGTGAAACCGATGTACTCGGCTGGATCTGCGAGATCGCCGGTGGCAAACGGATGCCCGACCTGATGTCGGAATTGCTATGGGGCCGCATCGGCGCCCAATGCGACGCCACCATCGGCGTAGACAGTGCTGGCATCGGATTCTTCGACGGCGGCATCAACGCATGTCTTACCGACATGATCCGGTTCGGGTCGCTGTTCTTGCGTGACGGCGTCTCGCTCACCGGCCAGCAAGTGTTGCCCGCGGCGTGGATCGCCGACATCCTCGACGGCGGCCCGGACTCGCGTCTGGCGTTCGCCGCCAGCCCCGACGACACCGAATTGCCCGGCGGGATGTATCGCAGCCAAATGTGGTTGCCCTACCCGGGCAGCAACGTCGTGTTGTGCCTCGGCATGTGCGGTCAGATGATTTACGTCAACCGTGCCGCAGAGCTGGTCGCCGCCAAGTTGTCCACGCAGCTGCACTCCCATGAGCCGCACATGCTAGACACGCTGCGCGCGTTTGATGCCGTGGCATACGAACTGGCCGGAGTCACAAGTTAACTCGAGGCTGCAATCTCCGCCGTCCCCCAGCGGATCGAGGTTGGACGGGGTTTAAGTGCGCCGTCAGGGTTTCGAACCCCGGACCCGCTGATTAAGAGTCAGCTGCTCTACCAACTGAGCTAACGGCGCCTGGAACCTGCTGGACTGCGTTTGCGACAATAACAGCCATCGCGTCGGCGGGCGAAATCGCCAAGCCCGAGATTGAGCGCTGGCCACTGTTAACAGTCGTCAACCGCCTAGAATACTCGCCAGTAACAGAGGGTTGCGGGTCGCAAGGGGAAACAACGTACGTGGCAGGTCGTCGTGTGGTGACACGTCAGCGCTGGTGCCGCCAATGGGTGGCCGCGCTGATGGTCCCGCTTGCCGTTTTCGGCGCGGGAGCCTGCGGCGGCGCCGGTGGTGCCCCACCGCCGAAAGCCATCATGGACAAGGCCACGCCCTTCGGTGACCTGCTCGTCCCGAAGGTCAGCGCGTCGGTGACTGATGGCGCCGTGGGCGTCGCGGTGGACAGC
>NZ_JBATXN010000040.1:0-5835 GCF_049673265.1 Mycobacterium sp.
TTCTGCGCACTCGACGTCCAGACCTTCTGCCCGTTGACGATCCAGTCTGCGTCTTTTTCCGAGCCATCGCGCACCGCGCGGGTGGAGACGCCGGCCAGGTCGGACCCGGCACCCGGTTCGCTGAACAATTGACAGTAGAAGTGTTCTCCGGTGAACAACGGCCGCAGGAACTTTCGTTGCTGCTCGGCGCTGCCGAATGCGGCGATGGTCGGCGCCGCCATGCCCATCCCGATGCCGTTGTGTGGTCCGCCTCCGGGCGGCGCACCCGCCGCGGCCAGGTCGGCTTCGACCTGCGACTGGAAGCTTCTCGGCAGGTCGAGGCCGCCGGAGCCGTGCGGGAAGTGCACCCAGGCCAGGCCGGCGTCAAAGCGTGCCGCCAGGAAATCCCGCGGATCGCTGCTCGCCGGGTCGTGTTCGTCGAGCAGCTTGCGCACCCGGGCACGCAGGTCCTCAGCGATTGCTTGCTCGGCCTGCTCACCCGTGCTCATCGGAAACCCGCCGCATCACCGAGTAGCTGGCCGCCGTCGATCACCATGGTGTCGCCGGTGATCCAGCTGGCCTCGTCGGATACCAGGAAGGCGACCGCGGCCGCCACGTCGGGCGGCTCGCCGATGCGTCCCACCGCCGACGACGCCGACAGGGTGTCTTCGTGGTCCTTCCACAGCGCCTCGGCGAGCCTGGTGCGGACCACGCCCGGGCAGATCGCATTCACGCGCACGTGTGGTGAAAGTTCAAGCGCCAGTTGCTTGGTGACGTGGATCAGCGCAGCCTTGGTGGCGTTGTACATGCCCATGTTCGGCGACTGATGCAGGCCGCCGATCGAGGCGGTGTTGACGACGGCGCCGCCGTGCTCGCCCATCCACGCCTTGACCGCGAGCGAGGTCCACAGCAATGGCGCCCACAGGTTGACCTCGAAGATTTTGGCGAAGCGGGCGTGGTCCTGCTCGATCAGCGGCCCATACGCCGGGTTGGTGCCGGCGTTGTTGACCAGGATGTCGATGCTGCCGAAGCGGTCGAGCGTCTTCTCAACGCAGCGTTTGGCGGCGTCCTCGTCGGCGGCATGGGCGGCCACCCCAATGGCGCGGCCGCTGACCTGTTCGGCCGCCGCGTCGGCGCTGTCCTGCTTACGGGCGGTAAGCACCACGTTCGCGCCGGCGTCGGCCAGTCGCTGCGCGATGGCCAGGCCGATGCCTCGCGACGCCCCGGTGACGATCGCGGTTCGGCCGTCCAAATTCCGTGAGCTCATTGCGCCTCCTCTAGCAGACTGCGTTGGTAACGGCGCATGCCGCTGAGCCAACGGTCGTAATCGTTGCCTTTTTGCCGGTACATCTCCAGCACGCTAGCGTGCGGAAGAATCAGAAAGCGCTCCTCATCGATGGCCGCCAACACGCTCTCGGCGACATCCGCCGGCTCAAGTACATGGCCCGCGGTGGTTACCGCTCGGGTGGCTAGGTCGCCGAGCGGGTCACCGGACTGCTCGCCTTCATAGAGCAGCTTGGTGTTCACCCCCATCGGGCACAAACAGCTCACCCGCACACCTTGGTCGCCGTAGGTGATGTTCAGCCATTCGGCGAAGCCGACGGCGGCGTGCTTGGTGACCGCGTAGGTCGCTGCCCCGAGTTGGGTCAGCAGCCCCGCCGCCGAGGCGGTGCTGACGAAGTAGCCCTCCCCTCGCTCGACCCAGCCCGGTATCAGCAATTGGGCCGCGCGGATATGTGCCCGCACGTTGACGTCGAAGGACCGGTCCCATTCCTTCTCGCTGACGTCCAAGCCGGGGGCGCCGGTGATGCCCGCATTCGCGAAATACAGGTCGACCGGGCCGAATCCGCTCTCCGCGAGCGTGATCAACCGCTGGATCTGTGCGGTGTCGGCGACATCGGCACCCGCGGCGATGGCCGCCCCGGGCCGCTCGACGTTGATTGCGTCGGCCACTGCGTCGGCGGCGCTGGAGTTTATGTCAGCCACGACGATGCGGGCATCGTGCTGTGCCAGCTTGGTGGCCAACGCGCTGCCGATGCCGTTGCCGCCGCCGGTGACAATGGCGACCTTGTCGGCAACCTTCACGAGGGTTTCCTTTCATCGCCATGGAGCAGCCGGGTGATCCACGAACGCGAGTCGGCCGGGTCGATCACGTCGTCGAGCTCGAAAGTAGTGGACGACGTCAGCGCCTTGCCGTGCTGGTAGGCCGCCTCGACCAACTTGTCGAACAGGTTCTGCCGTTCGATCGGATCGGTGACGGCAGCCAGCTCCTTGCTGAATCCCAGTCGCACAGCACCTTCCAGGCCCATCCCGCCGATCTCCCCGGTTGGCCAGGCGATTGTGAACTCCGGGGCGTGGAACGAGCCGCCGGCCATGGCCATCGCCCCCAGCCCGTAACCCTTGCGCAGGATGATCATCCCAAACGGCACCGTCAGCCGAGCGCCGACGATGAACAATCGGCTGAACCGCCGGACTGCCGCATGCACCTCGGCCTCCGGGCCGACCATGAAGCCTGGCGTGTCACACAACGAAATGATCGGCAGCCCAAACGATTCGCACAACGTGAGGAAGTCGGCGATCTTGTCCGCGGCCTCCGCATCGATGGCCCCGCCGAGATGATGACTGCTGTTGGCCAGCAAACCGAACGGAGCGCCTTCGACGCGTACCAGCGCGGTGACCACTCCGACTCCGTGGTCGGGCCGCAGCTCCAGGACCGACCCGACGTCCACCACTGATTCGATCGCATGGCGCACGTCATAGGCCCGTAACCGGTTCTCCGGGACGACATGTCGCGCCCGCCGCGGATCAGGCGCTTCCCAGTTGTCGATGTTGCCGTGGAAATACGACAGGTACTGCTTGGCCAGCGACACTGCGTGCGCCTCGTCGCGCGCCACCAACCCGACAACCCCGTTGCGCCTCTGTACGTCGATGGGCCCGATGTCCTCCGGCCGGTACTCGCCGAGCCCGCCGCCTTCGATCATGGCCGGACCGCCCATGCCGATGTTGGCGTCGGGGGTAGCGATGATCACGTCGCACGTGCCGGCCAGGGCGGCATTGCCGGCAAAACAACGCCCGGAGACGATCGACACCAACGGCACTCGGCCGCTGAGTGCGCCCAGTGTGCGGAACGTCGGCACATCCAGACCGGCGATGTTGGCCAGGTCGGTGTCACCCGGTCGGCCACCGCCGCCTTCGGCGAACAGCACCACCGGCAGCTTCCTACGCGCAGCCAGGTCGAAGACCCGATCGGTTTTGGCATGGTTGCGCATGCCTTGTGTGCCGGCGAGCACGGTGTAGTCGTAAGACAGCACCGCCGTCTCGGCCCCGCCGATTGTCGCCACCCCGGCCACCAGGCCATCAGCCGGAGTGTTGGCGATCAGGTCGTCTTCGGAACGCCTGCTGCGCTGCGCCGCCAGCGTCAGCGCACCGTACTCGACGAAGCTGCCCGGATCGACCAGGTCGGCGATGTTCTCTCGGGCAGTGCGCCGGTTGTGCTTGTGCCGCTTAGCAATTGCCGCTTGACGGCCCTCGTCGAGAGTGAGCAGGTGGCGGCGGCGGACCTCGTCCAGATCAGCGCGCGGCCGATCCAGGTCGACGTCGGTGACGCCCTCGGCTTGCGCGCCCGCCCCGGTACGGGTGAACACCACCAACGGGTCTCCGGTCCCGACGACTTGCCCCGGCGCCACCAGAGTCCGCACTGTACACACCGCGTCGGGCGCGGTCAGCACATGCTGCATCTTCATCGCCTCGAGCATGACCAACTGAACGCCTGCCGCAAACTCGGCGCCTTCCGGTGCTACCTCCACGACGGTGCCGGCCAGCTGTGCACGCAGCACTTCCTCACCCGGATACAGTTCGAGCGCCGCGATTCGAGACTCACGACGCCGGGACTGCGCGGCACCGACAAGGGCGGACAGGTTTTCGTCGACGAAGCTCGTGGTAACCGGGCCTGCCTGGGTTTGACTGTGCGACAAGATTTCTTGTAAGAATCCGATATTGGTGCGGATCCCCTCGATCCCGAATTCCGCCAACGCCGTCTGCGCTTTTCGTAACGCCGCAGGAAAGGGAGCGAATGACGAACCGCGAACCCGGGTTATCACTTTGGCCAGCAACGAGTCGTAACGCGGACTCGGCGTCAGTCCGGGACGTCCGAAGGTGTCGACGCGCACACCGGGCCCACTCGGCGGCGAAAACACCGTGAGGGTACCCGCCGTCGGAATGACCGACCCGTCAGGTGCAAGCGTCTCCATATTGACCCGCGTCTGGATCGCGATACCGCGCACCGCGGCGGGCGCACCGACCACTTCCTTGCCGTCGGCCACGATCCCGGCCGGCAATCTCAACTGGTGAAACGATGCGCCGCTGGCGATTCGTAGCTGTACCGCGACCAGGTCGATCCCGGTAACCTCTTCGGTCACGGTGTGCTCCACCTGGATCCGCGGATTGACTTCGAGAAAGACGAACTGATCACCCGCAACCAGAAACTCGACCGTCGCGATTCCGCGATAGTCCGCCTGCGCGCACAGCTGAGCCGCGGCCCGGTGTAGGTCACGGCGCAGCGCTGTGGAAATACCTTGCGCCGGAGCGATTTCGACCAGCTTTTGGTAACGCCGCTGAATGCTGCAGTCACGGTCACCAAGTGCCAGTGCGCGAGACGGCATTGCAACGATCTGGACCTCGATATGCCGCGCGTTGGCCAGATGCGCCTCGGCGAACAAGGCCGGATCACCGAAGCCGAGTTGGGCTTCAGCGGCGCACTGCCGGTAGGCATCGTCAACCTGGTCGGCGCCACGGACTATTCGCATGCCGCGGCCACCGCCACCTGCGAGCGCTTTGATCATGATCCCGTCGTCGTGGGCAGCCAAGAAGGCGCGGATGTCCTCGACGCTGCTGGGTCCGTCGGTGGCCGGAAGCACCGGCACCCCGGCGGCGACCGCGGCGCGACGGGCCGACGTCTTGTTGCCGAACAGTTCGAGTGCGGCGGCATCCGGGCCGACGAATGTATACCCCGCCGTCGCGCAAGCGCGCGCGAATTCCGCCTGCTCGCTGAGAAACCCGTAGCCGGGATGGATCAGCTCAGCGCCGGATTTCTTGGCTGCCGCCAGTATCGCGGCGTGATCCAGATAGGCGGCAGGGCCGGCGCCGGGCAGGCCGATCGCTTCGTCGGCCGCGTTCACGTGCGGGCTATCGGCGTCGTCTTCGGCGTAGACGGCGATCGTGCCGTATCCCAATTCTGTTGCGGTTCTGATAATTCGGAGGGCGATCTCACCGCGGTTGGCGACTAGCAGGTTCATCGCAGGGCCTGGCCCCATTGGACGTGCTCACGAAGCTGGCCCTTGAGTAGCTTGCCGCCGGCATTGCGCGGTAGTGCTTCGTCCGCAACGGTGATGTATTGCGGGATTTTGAAGTCAGCGAGCTGTCCGCGGCAGTAGTCCAGCACCGCGTCCACATCGACCTGCGTTCGGCCACCGAACAGCACTGCGCCCACCTTCTCCCCCATCACCTCGTCGGGCACTGCCAGCACGCAGGCGTCGGCAACACCCGGTGCCGACAGCAACACTGCTTCGACTTCGACGCTGGACACGTTTTCACCACCGCGATTGATGATGTCCTTGAGTCGATCGACGATGTGCACCCGGCCCGCGTCGTCGACACGAACGACGTCGCCGGTGTGCAGCCAGCCGTCGATGATGGTGGTGGCGGTCGCTTCCGGCCGATTCCAGTAGCCGGCCGTCACGTTGGCCCCCCGCGTGACCAACTCACCGACGCCTGTTTCGGCGCCGTAGGCGACCACGCCGAGATCCACCGAAGGCACGGCATAACCGACCGAGTCGGCGTGTTCGACCGCATCGGAGT
>NZ_JBATXN010000041.1:0-5135 GCF_049673265.1 Mycobacterium sp.
GTGCACCGCGGCCGGTCCTGGCCCGCGAACTGCTGCCCGAGCGGGCGCTGATGGGCGACGCATCGGCCGTCGCGGCGTTGCACACCGACGTGATGCGCCCGCTGGCCGACGCGGGCCCAACCCTCACCGAGACCCTCGACGCCTACCTCGACTGCGGCGGCGCGATCGAAGCCTGCGCCCGCAAGTTGTTCGTTCATCCAAATACCGTGCGGTACCGACTGCGTCGTATCGCGGACTTCACCGGCCGCGATCCCACCGAGCCACGCGACGCCTACGTCCTTCGGGTGGCCGCCACCGTGGGCCACCTTGCTTACCAAGCACAGCAGTCCAGCCTCGCCAGCAACATCGTGACGCCCGTCACGCCGCCGGTGGACAGGGACCTGGCCGCGCTATCGGAGACGGTTGCACGCAGCTGACAGATCGCAGCACGATATCGAATACGTCGCATCGCGTGCGTTTTTGTGGAGTTTCCACAAAAACATAAGACGAGGTTCATAATCTGATACACGGCGCAAAACCGTCTTCACAGTGTTCCCTTAAGAAGTGATCGCGTTGCTCGCGCCCGGACAAGGGTCGCAGACCGAGGGAATGCTGTCGCCGTGGCTGGAACTGCCCGGCGCCGCGGACCGGCTGGCGTCATGGTCGACGGCCAGCGGCCTGGACCTGGCCCGGCTCGGCACCACCGCCTCGACCGAGGAGATCACCGACACCGCCATCGCACAGCCGCTGATCGTTGCGGCCACCCTGCTGGCCCACCAGGAGCTGACCAGCCGCGGAGTCCTCGCCGACGCCGATGATGTCATCGTGGCCGGCCACTCGGTCGGTGAGATCGCCGCCTACGCGATCGCCGGGGTGATCTCGGCCGACGACGCCGTGGCCCTGGCCGCCACCCGCGGTGCCGAGATGGCCAAGGCCTGCGCCAACGAGCCAACGGGGATGTCCGCCGTTCTCGGTGGTGACGAAACCGAGGTGCTGGCCCGGCTGGAGCAACTCGACTTGGTTCCCGCGAACCGCAACGCCGCCGGTCAAGTCGTGGCCGCCGGCCGCCTGAGCGCGCTGGACAAGCTCGCCGAAGACCCGCCGGCCAAGGCCCGGGTGCGTGCGCTGGGCGTCGCCGGAGCGTTCCACACCGAGTTCATGGCGTCCGCGCTCGAGGGCTTTGCGGAAGCGGTGCAGCACATCGAAGCGACCGCGGAGCCGACCGCTGTTTTGCTGTCCAACCGCGACGGCCAGCCGGTATCCTCGGCTAGCGATGCGATAGAGAAGCTTGTCGCACAGTTGACTCGCCCGGTGCGCTGGGATTTGTGCAACGAGACGTTGCGCCAGCGAAATGTCAAAGCGATTGTCGAGTTCCCGCCTGCGGGCGCTCTGAGCGGCATCGCCAAGCGTGAACTTCGCGGGGTACCGGCGCATGCCGTCAAGACCCCCGCAGACCTGGATGGTTTGACCGAGCTGTAAGGGCCTGGCCGCAAAGCCAGATCAGGAAAACCCGTCCGCCCCCACAACCGCATACGCACGTCAAATTAGCAGTTACACAACACATTACGAAGGGAACTGAACGTGAGCGTTAGTCAGGAAGAAATCATCGCCGGTATCGCCGAGATCATCGAAGAGGTCACCGGTATCGAGCCCTCGGAGATCACCCCGGAGAAGTCGTTCGTCGACGACCTCGACATCGACTCGCTGTCGATGGTTGAGATCGCGGTGCAGACCGAGGACAAGTACGGCGTGAAGATCCCCGACGAGGACCTGGCCGGGCTCCGCACCGTCGGTGACGTCGTTACCTACATCCAGAAGCTCGAGGAAGAGAACCCCGAGGCCGCCCAGGCGCTGCGCTCCAAGCTCGAGACCGAGAACCCGGAGGCGGTCGAGTCGGTGCGCGCCAGGATGGAAGCCGACCACCAGTGACCAGACCTTCCACTGCTAACGGCGGTTTCCCCAATGTTGTGGTAACCGCCGTCACGGCGACGACATCGATCGCGCCTGACATCGAGAGCACGTGGAAGGGCTTGCTGGCCGGAGAGAGCGGCATCCGCGTCCTCGAAGACGAGTTCGTGACGAAGTGGGACCTGCCGGTGAAGATCGGCGGCCACCTCAAGGAATCCATCGACGAACACATGAGTCGACTGGACCTGCGCCGCATGTCCTACGTCCAGCGGCTGGCCAAGCTGCTCAGCGGTCAACTCTGGGAGAACGCAGGTAGCCCGGAGGTCGACCCCGACCGCTTCGCCGTCGTTGTAGGCACCGGCCTGGGCGGCGCGGAGCGGATCGTCGAAAGCTACGACCTGATGAACGAGGGCGGCCCCCGCAAGGTGTCGCCCCTGGCCGTGCAGATGATCATGCCCAACGGCGCCGCTGCGGTCGTGGGCCTGCAGCTTGGCGCCCGGGCCGGGGTGATGACCCCGGTGTCAGCCTGTTCATCGGGCTCGGAGGCCATCGCCCACGCGTGGCGGCAAATCGTCATGGGCGACGCCGACATCGCCGTGTGCGGCGGTGTCGAGGGTCCCATCGAGGCCCTGCCCATCGCGGCGTTCTCGATGATGCGCGCCATGTCGACCCGCAACGATGACCCCGAAGGGGCGTCGCGTCCGTTCGACAAGGACCGCGACGGCTTCGTGTTCGGTGAGGCCGGTGCACTGATGGTCATTGAAACCGAGGAGCACGCCAAGGCCCGTGGCGCCAAGCCGCTGGCCCGGTTGATGGGCGCCGGCATCACGTCTGACGCCTTCCACATGGTGGCGCCAGCACCAGACGGCGTGCGTGCCGGCCGGGCGATGACTCGCTCGCTGGAGTTGGCGGGCTTGTCCCCCAAGGACATCGACCACGTCAACGCGCACGCGACTGCTACGCCGATCGGTGATACGGCAGAAGCCAATGCGCTGCGAGAGGCCGGTTGCCAGCACGCTCCGGTTTATGCGCCGAAGTCGGCGCTGGGCCACTCCATTGGCGCGGTGGGTTCCCTGGAATCGGTGCTGACGGTGCTCACGCTGCGAGACGGCGTCATACCACCGACACTGAACTATCACACCCCCGATCCCGAGATCGACCTTGACGTCGTCGCGGGCGAGCCACGTTATGGCGACTACCAGTACGCCATCAACAACTCGTTCGGCTTCGGCGGACACAACGTGGCGCTGGTCTTCGGGCGGTACTAAGCAAGGACGTCCGGCGGCGATGCGGTCCGCGAACGGCCCGAGGAGTAGCCGCACTAGTAGGAAAGGAACGTTCGCAAAAGCAATGGCAGGGTTGGCTACGGGGAATGGTTTCCCCAACATCGTTGTCACCGGCGTTGCCATGACGACGGCTCTCGCATCTGATGCCGAGACCACGTGGAAGTTGCTGCTGGACGGGCAAAGTGGGATTCGCCTCCTCGACGACCCGTTCGTCGAGGAGTATGACCTGCCGGTTCGTATCGGCGGCCACCTCCTCGAGGAGTTCGACAGCCAGCTGGACCGCGTCCAGAACCGCCGGATGGGCTACCTGCAGAAGATGGCCACGGTGCTCAACCAGCGGGTGTGGGAAAACGCGGGTTCGCCCGAAGTGGACACCAACCGGTTGGCGGTGTCGATCGGCACCGGCATCGGTTCCAGCGAAGAACTGATCTTCGCCTACGACGGCATGCGCGCTAAGGGTTTGAAGGCGGTCTCTCCGCTGGTCGTGCAGATGTACATGCCCAACGGCGCAGCCGCGGCGATCGGCCTACAGCGCGAAGCCAAAGCCGGGGTGATGACCGCGGTGTCGGCATGCGCTTCCGGTTCGGAGGGCATCGCCCGTGCCTGGCAGCAACTCGTGCTCGGCGAAGCCGACATCGCAATCTGCGGTGGCGTCGAGACGAAGATCGAGGCGGTGCCGATCGCGGGCTTCGCCCAGATGCGAATCGTGTTGTCCACCAACAACGAGGACCCCGCCGGCGCCTGCCGCCCGTTCGACAAGGACCGCAACGGCTTCGTCTTCGGCGAGGCCGGCGCATTGATGGTGATCGAGACCGAGGAGCACGCCAAGGCACGCGGCGCCAACATCTTGGCCCGGATCATGGGGGCCAGCGTCACATCGGACGGCTTCCACATGGTGGCGCCGGACCCCAACGGGGAACGAGCCGGCCATGCGATGACGCGGGCGATCCAGCTCGCCGGCCTTAAGCCGACCGACATCAGCCACGTCAACGCCCATGCCACCGGCACTTCGGTCGGTGACGTAGCCGAGGGCAAGGCCATCAACAACGCGCTGGGCCCCGGCGGTGGCAACGCGGCGGTGTACGCACCCAAGTCCGCGCTGGGCCACTCGGTCGGTGCGGTCGGCGCCGTCGAGTCGATCTTGACGGTGCTGGCGCTGCGCGACCAGGTCGTTCCGCCCACCTTGAACCTGGTCAACCTGGACCCGGAGATTGACCTCGACGTGGTGGCGGGCAAGCCGCGGCCGGGCGACTACAAGTACGCCATCAATAACTCTTTCGGATTCGGCGGGCACAACGTGGCAATCACGTTTGGCCGCTACTAGATCGAACCATGATTGGAACAGGAGACCTGCGATGACGACCCTGGCCCCGGATACGGTTGACGAGTCGCTCGACCCGCGCGATCCGCTGCTGCGGCTGCGCAGCTTCTTCGACGACGGCACCATCGAGCTGCTGCATGAGCGTGACCGCTCCGGTGTGCTGGCCGCCGCCGGAGCCGTAAACGGCTTGCGCACAATCGCTTTCTGCACCGACGGCACCGTGATGGGCGGTGCGATGGGTATCGAAGGCTGCACGCACATCGTCAACGCCTACGACACCGCCATCGAGGAGCAGAGCCCGATCGTGGGCATCTGGCACTCCGGCGGTGCGCGGCTGGCCGAGGGTGTGCGCGCGCTACACGCGGTCGGGCTGGTGTTCGAGGCGATGATCCGGGCATCCGGATACATCCCGCAGATCTCAGTGGTCGTCGGCTTCGCCGCCGGTGGTGCCGCCTACGGACCGGCACTGACCGACGTCGTCGTGATGGCGCCGGAGAGCCGGGTCTTCGTCACCGGGCCAGACATCGTGCGCACCGTCACCGGCGAGGACGTCGACATGGCATCACTGGGCGGCCCGGACACCCACCACAAGAAGTCCGGGGTGTGCCACATCGTTGCCGATGACGAGCTCGATGCTTACG
>NZ_JBATXN010000042.1:0-5900 GCF_049673265.1 Mycobacterium sp.
CGCAGGCGGTGCGAATTGGGTGGCCAGCCGAATCATGCCGGCCACGTCATCGGGTGGTTCGTTGTGCGCCAAGCGGGCGATGGTGAATATCCACGTGTCGTGCTCGTAGACCGAAAACGCGCCACCTGTCGGTCGTTTCGGTTCCGGGACGACAAAGGTCATTTTTTCGCGCAGGACGCCCTCCGGGATGCGCATCAACAGGCTGGCGTAGTTCGCGCTGGCTGTCGAGCGCTCGGCGGCAGGTCGGCCGTAGCCCAGGGCGTCGAGCAAGGCGGGGGTACGGGCGCTTCGCCCCATCGCGTCCACGACGAGATCGGCGTCCAGCATCTGCTTGGCGCCGCCTTCGCGGTCGGCGATGTGCGCGCCCGTGACGTGCTGCGGATCCGGCGTGATCGGTTCGACGAAGTCGTGTCCATCGACGATTTCGACGTTGTCGATCGCGCTAACTCGCCGCCTGATTTGGGATTCCAACAATGGACGACTAAGCAGGTGAATGACGACCGATGCCGGGTCACTGAATTTGCCGGATCTGTTCAGCTCGTGACCGGACACCCGGATGGACACTCGAGAGAGGTCGCCGTCGTCACACACTGTCGCCCCAGCCGCGACGAGTTCGCCATGTATACCAGGAAATAACTGTTCCAGCTCGTGCGCGCCGCGGCTCCACAAGGCGTGAAAGTGCCGTCCCTGCGGAACTCCCCGACGGTGATCCGCAGCGTCCGGCAACTTGTCTCGTTCGACCACTGTCACTGTCTGGTAGAAGTCAGCAAGCACTCGGGCCGCGAGCAATCCACCCATTCCCGCGCCACAGACCACGGCCCGCTGACCAAGCTTGCTCACCGATATTCCCCTCGCCAACAAGGGCCTACCGTACAGAAATAGTTTGAAAATTAGGGCCGAGTCGGCAAGACCATGGCCGGTCTCAACAGATTCAACTGACCGAAGCAACACCGCTGTCTTGTTGCCCATCCGCGGCGAGATCGCCGAAAGCAACCGCGGACAGGTCCGGTCGCAGCACGCTCAATTCCTCGAGTTCCTCGTCGGCGCAGCGCTCCACCAGCAAAGGAATGAAACCGCGCACCGGGCTGCTTTGCAACCGCGCATAAGCGTCCCGCACGACAGCGGTGATGTGGTCCTGGGGAAGAGCCGAATATTTCTTCGCCAGCCGACGTTCAACGTCGCCAATTAACACCCGCTCGTCTGGAGGCATCCCGATATTCTTGCCGCCGGCCTCATCGCGGTCAAGATGGGTTTTGTTAACCACGTGTTGTGTAAATCACTTGGAAAAAAACACTTTAGCTCTCGAGGGCACCGAGGTAGAGTCCCCGCTAGGCCCGCGCGTCGGACCACAATTTTTTTGTGCCTCAGCTCCGCAAAAACGGCCGGGTGGCTAACAGGTACACCGCGAATACAGCCAGCGGAGCCAGCAACGGCAACCATGCCACCTGCAGCGGAAACGCCGTCGCGACTAGCCCGGCGAACGCGAATCCCAGCGCTCCGACCAAGGTCGCCCCGCTAACACCGTCCAGCCCGGTGGCGCCACCGGCCGCGTGCCGCAGCACTAAGTACAAGGCCGCGGACAACCCCGACACCGCGGCCAGCGTGGCCGCCGGATCCGACAGCGCGATCACCCCCACAGTGAGTAGCACCGCCAGTGTGGCGACCGGGCGAACCAGGATGGCGGCCGCCACCGCGACCACCGCCGCCGTCGCCGCGATCAAGGCCGGCCCGTGCGACCCGGCCCCCACGGCCCCCACCATCACCAGACCACATGCAGTCGACAAAGCGTGCGCCAGCAGTCCGCTGAGCCTCATCATCGACGTCCCGTTACCGGCCGACGACGATCGGGTACCAGACGCATCGACTGGTCCAGGGTGCGGTCCGCTTGCCAGGCGACCACGTCCACGCCGACGGTGCCCATGTCGCGATACATCGCGGACCGTTGCAACGTCCACATCCGGTCCACCAGCGGGTCCTGCTGCGCGGCGAACGGCGAGCCCTGCAGAACATCGACTGCCACCACTACGTGTCCGCGCCTGCGCAGGTCGATCAGTGACAGCGCGAACTCGGTGTCGAGCAACGTGGAGAACGCGACCACGATCGCACCCGGCGGAATAGCAGCGCGCGGCGCCAAAGTCCCAGTGGTGGTTTCGAATTCGTCGCCGGCCGCAAGCACCGTGTCGAGCACCCGATAGAACTGACGCTGCCCGATGTCCGCGCCAATCCAGCGGGGCCGGCCACCGCCGAGCGCGACGATGCCGGCCCGATCACCGTTGCGCAGCGCGGTCTGCACCACCTGCGCGGCACCTCGCACCGTCCGCTCGGTGGAGGCCGTAGCCGGGCCGGCCGGCTGCGGGTAGCCGTCGATGAGCACCACCACATCGGCGGACCGGTCGGTCAGCCGTTGCGTCACATGCAGTCGTCCGCGGCGGGCGCTCACCGGCCAGTTGATGGTGCGCAACTGGTCACCGGGGACATAGGTGCGAATGTCGGCGTACTCGACGCCGCGGCCGATGTGCCGGGTCAGGTGCGTGCCTAACCGATCGAGCAGCTCGGTCGGTGGCAGCGCCGTCGGTTGCGGCGGCGTCATCGGAAACACCGTCACATCGGCCGCGTCGACGGTGCCCGTCCCGGTCAGCAGCCCGCCATGCGCGACGACCTCCACCGTGGCCCGGATGGGATAGCGGCCCCAGCGATCGGCTGTGGTGGCCACTGTCTGCCGCTGACGAGATGTCCGATTTAGAACCTCTAGCTGCATCCCCTCGACTGCCGTCACCGTGAGTTCGACTGCAGCACCAAAGGTTTCAGTGCTCGCCCAGACGCTTAGCTGCACCTGCTCGGTTTCAAAGCACCGCTGCGAGCCGGGCTCCGCATGCACGTCGACCTTCGGCAGTGGCCGCTGCCAGCTGATCGAACACAACACGCCGAGCAGCGGCGCCGCGAACGCAATCAGCTGCCATCGCGATCCGATCAGCGCCACCGCCAGCGCCAGTGCGGCGCACGTCGCGATTGCCCGCGTCAATGCCGATGCACGCCAGTGCAATTGGGGTTCGCGGATCTCGATCACGTCATCATGTCGCTTACCGCGGACCGCCGCCCGTACGGGGAACCGGCAGCCGCCGCAGCAGTTCCTCGACGATGTCGGAGCCTTGAATCTTTCGTACCCACATCTCCGGCCGCAACGTGATCCGATGCGCCACAGCGGGGGTGGCCAGCGCCTTGATGTCCTCGGGTATTACGTAGTCGCGGCCAAGCAACAGCGCACGGGCGCGGGCGAGTTGGACCAGGTCGATTTCCGCGCGTGGGCTGGCACCCACCGCTACCTGCGGGTGGTGACGCGTCGCGGCGGCCAGCGAGACGACGTAGTGCAAAACGTCCTCGTGAACACTGACCTGTTCGACCGATTCGCGCATCGCCAGCAGATCGTGAGCGTCGACAACCTGGCCGACGGTCGGCTCGGCTGAGCCGCGGTCGAGGCGGCGGCGCAGCATCGAGGCTTCATCGTGCTCAGACAGGTAGCGCAGTTCGAGCCGAACCGCGAACCGATCCAACTGTGCCTCGGGCAACGGGTAGGTGCCTTCGTATTCGATCGGGTTGTCGGTAGCCAAAACAATGAACGGCTTGGGTAGCTGATGGGTTACCCCGTCGATGCTCACCTGGCGCTCGGCCATCGCCTCCAGCAACGCCGCCTGGGTTTTGGGCGGCGTGCGGTTGATTTCGTCGGCAAGCAGCAGGTTGGTGAAGATCGGCCCCGCACGAAACTCGAATCGCCCCGACTGCATGTCGTAGATTGTCGAGCCGAGCAGATCCGCGGGCAGCAGGTCGGGAGTGAACTGCACGCGGGTGAAATCCAGCCCGAGCGCCGCGGCAAAAGACCGGGCGATCAGCGTCTTGCCCAGGCCGGGCAGATCTTCGATGAGTACGTGCCCGCGGGCGAGCACCGTGGTGAGGATGAGGGTGAGCGCGGCGCGCTTGCCCACCACGACGCGCTCGATCTCGTCGAGCACGGCCACTGCGCGGGCCGTCGTCGTCGCCGCCGGCATGGTCATGTTTCAGTCGTACCCTTGGTCATACCTGTTCCAATCGTTCGAGGATTTCCGCAAGCGTCGCTCGGCCCGGCCCGGGTTCACGCGCACCGGTTTGCGCGACATTGTTGGGATTCACCCACGCCCACAGTTGCGGGCCGAAAAGCATTCGGCCCGTGGCGTCGAACGCCGCCGGGTCTTTGGCCTGACTTTGGCCGGTGGTGATTGCGAACCGTCGGGCCAGCATCGGACGCAGGTGGCGGTCCCAATCGGCTCGGGTGGATTCCGAACGGTGGATCAGCGTTTCAGTTCGGGATAGCCAGCCGCGCAGCGATTCCTCGAGGGCGTTCGGGGGTGCCAGCGGCGACGGTTCGACGCCGTGGCCGAGGACCTGGCGCACATTGACCAATGCGAACAGCGCCGCGACACCGGCTGTCCAGAGCACGAACCGCCGATCGTGCAGCAACAGCGTCGCCAGCTCCGCAGTCAAGATGATGGTAATGCCCAGGGCGACAACCCTTTTCATACCGGGCTCCGCAATTCAGCCAGAACCAGCTGCAGTACCCGTAATGCACTTTCCCGATGCGCCTCGTTCATCACGTGTGGACTGAACCGGGCCTCTTCGAACAAGTTCACCAGCTCGCTGGCGTTATCGATGTGCAGCGCGTGGTTTTCGACGGCGCGGGCCAGCACCTCGGTGGGCGTATCGAAATCCTGCGGAGCGGCGCCGGGAACATGCGCGAGTTCGCGTTCCATCGCCGCATAGCAAGCGATGATCGCCTCCCGCGGTTCGCGACTGCGGTCCCCGATTTCGGCCAATCCGACTTCGGCCGCCCGCACCAGCGACTCGGAGGTTCCGGCGGGTGGCGTGACCGGTCGTATTTGTTCGGCCGCGACGGGTGCCGCCCCGACGCGTCTCCGGCGCGCGGCGACGACTGCGCCCGCGACGGCCAGCACCAGCACTGCCACCGAGGTCGCGATCAGGTAGCGCAGCGTGCCACGATCTGCGCCCGCGTCCGGGGGCTTGGACTGCGGAGGGGCGTTTGTACCGGGCGGCGGGGTACTTGATGCGGGTGCGGTCGCGGTCTGATCGGCGACGTGCAGCACGATGAACTGCGAAAGCAGCCACACCGTCAGCAGCCATGCGACGAGTAACGCCGTCCCGATCACCAGCACTTGCCAAGCCGGTCGGCCGCCGCGGCCGCTGGAAAACCGGTGCGGCAGCTCGCCGGCGCTGGACGCCGCCTTTCGCGGGTCGCGCAGCCGGACGATGACCGCCACGGCCAAAATCACTACGGACACGGTGAGCATAGCGATCACATAGACCAGCGACGAGCCACTGTCTGGTGGACTTCTCTGCGCGGCACGGTCGACGCCTGGAAGATAGCCGCGCAACGACGCGGCAATGACGATCAACAGCACGATCACGGCGACTACGCGGCTTGTCGCCTTGTCAAACATCGGCACACCACTCGACCGGTTGCCTGCCGCTGGTGCGGCATCGGAGTCTGTTCATCCTGGCACGTCGTCCACCTACGTTGCCAGCGATCGGTGCAGTTGCGCCGATTCGCGGCCGCTAGCCGTTGCGCTCGGCGATCTCGGCCAACCGGTCCAGCGATGCCCGAAGCCGCTCCGGTGTCGTTTGGCGGGCACGTGGTAGCCGATTCTTGTCGGTCAATTCCGACCAGTCGTAGGTGTGGGTGACCCGTGTGGATGCGTCGGTGAGCGGTTCGAGCTCCCAGCGCCAGAGATGCCCCGGCGGTCGCCGACCCGATTCCGATGGCAACCAGGCGATGCGCCGGCCTTCTTCGAACTCCACGATGTGATTCTCGCGGATGCTGCCCATTGTCAGGGTCATGATGAAGACGTCCCCGA
>NZ_JBATXN010000043.1:0-1988 GCF_049673265.1 Mycobacterium sp.
CGCAACCTCGGAAAGTGGTGGCGGGAAACGCAATTCCAGGCCTATGAGGGCATTTCGATGCCGCACTTCCCTAACTTCTTGTCGATGGCCAGCCCGTATGCGTGGGTGGGATTGTCGTGGTTCAACACGGTGGAATACCAGATGCGCCATATGGATCGGCTTTTCGGCGAAGTCCAACGCCGCGGTGCGCGGACCTTCGAGGTCACGGAAGAGGCCAACGCCCGCTTCCTGGCCCGGATGATCAAGCTGCTGGAAGACTCGGCGTTTGAGCTCGGCAGCTGCGTGAATTCGCGGTCGTATTGGTTCCGCAACCACACCGGCAAGGGTGAAGCCCCGCTGTTCCGGCCGACGTCGGTGCGCAGCGCCGTCAAGGAGCAGGAGCGATTCCCGTTGTCGGACTACGCGATAGCCTGACGTCACTCAGTCTTTGATAAAGCTGTACATCCGGTACTCGGCCGTCCGGTTTTCGAAGCGGCGGTAGATTCCGGTACCTGGCACACCGGCGAAACGGCGCCCGAACGGCCGCATGAACGCCGGCAGCCGGCCGCCGACCAGCTCAAGTGAACGTTGCGAGTTCTTGTCGAGCGAGCGAACTACGCAATCGTTGATGACTCGTGCCGAAACTTGGCGCAAAGGCATTTCGGCTAGCGCTGCGTCCCACCCGGAAAACTCGTTGTCGCCGCGGAAATCGGTGTACAGAAAGTGCCCGCCAGGGCGTAGGACGCGCGCGGCTTCGGCGAGGAAACGAGAGAGCTGTGGGTAGGCGTGCGAGGCCTCGACATTGATTACCGCGTCGAAGGATTCGTCGCCGAACGGCAGCTCCTCGGCATTGCCTTGCACAAAGTCCAGCCCGGGCAGGTTGTGCGTCTTCTTGCAGTAGGCGACACCGTCCGGATTGTAGTCCAGCCCCGTGTAGGAGGCCGGGTGCAATGTGCGGGTGAGGTAGGACGCTCCACCGCCGTGGCCGCAACTGACTTCCAGCACCTTTTTGCCTTCGAGATCGGCTTGGGTTGCCACGGCATGGTAGAGCTGGATGTTGTAGCGATTGGGTTCGTCGGCCCCGTCCAGCGGCACGCCCATTGGCGGGTCCTCCTCATATCCGAAGTTGAGGAAGGTGACCCCTTGCGCATCGAGTCGGCGGGTCAAAAAGGGATACCAGACTTTAGTCATGAAGTCTTTGAACAGCCTGACGCCGACGTCGGCGATACGTTCTGTAGCAGTCATGGGCATGCCAGGCAGTATGCCAGGGAGGGTTCGGCAGCGGGTTGCGACGTCAGCACAGCGATTTCCGCGCGTTCAGTTGCCCGAGTTGCCCACCGACATCGGGGCATGATCACGCGGCGTCGCGGCCTTTCGGCGGTGGACCACCGCGCGGCCGCCGCGCGACGGCATGATTGCCACACCCCGGTAGCGGCGTCGCTCGCCTCGTGCATCGGTCGGCTCGAACCGAAATTCGCGAAGCAGGGTGCGCAATGCGATGTCCATCTCCATGTGCGCGTACGACGCGCCGGGGCAACGGTTTACGCCCCCGCCGAACGGCATCCACCGAAATGGCTTCGGGTTGATGTTGAGGAATCGGTCCGGATTGAACCTATCCGGGTCGGGGAAGTTGACGGCTGACTCGTGGGCAAGCTGGAAGTTGACCGTCACATGGATGCCCTCGGGAAGGACCCAGTCTCCCAACCGAATTCGTGTCTTCGTACGCCGAAAGGAAGCCTCGATACTGGGCCGGATGCGCTGCGCCTCGTAGATCGTCGCTACTCGCAAGGCCGATCCGCCGGCGTCCGTTTCTTCGACAAGGCGCTCCAATACCTGTGGGTGCCGGCGCAATTGCTCCAGTATCCAGGCCATCTGGTTCGCGGTCGTCTCATGACCGGCACCCACCAACGTCAGCAGCTCGTTGGCGATGTGCCGATCGGGGATTGGCTCGCCGTTGTCGTCGCGGACTCGTAGCAGCACCGCGAGCACATCTTTGCGCTCCGCTAATG
>NZ_JBATXN010000044.1:0-2185 GCF_049673265.1 Mycobacterium sp.
CGCGGCCAGCAGCGCGGTCTTGCCGCCTGGCCCGGCGCAAAGGTCCAGCCAACGCCCGGCGTCGTCGGCCACCGGCGCCACGGCGAGGGCGCGAGCGACCAACTGGCTGCCCTCGTCCTGGACCAGCGCCTGGCGATCGCGTACCGCGGGCAGCTGCGCGGGGTCGCCCCCGGGCAGGTACACCGCATACGGCGAATACCGGCCGACGGCGCCGCGCACGGCACCGGCCAACTCCTCGGCGGTCAGCACACCCGGGCGGGCGGCCAGATGCACCTGGGGTCGCTGATCGTCGCTGGCCAACGCGGCATCGAGTTCGCCGGCGGCGGCACCGAGCGCGTCGACAAAGGCCTGCGCAATCCAGCGCGGATGGGCGTGGACGAAAGCGGCATGCCCGACCGGATCGGCCACTTGGTCGGGTGCGAGCTCGTCGACCCAGGATTGCTCGTCGCGGACGCTGATCGTGCGCAGCACACCGTTGACGAAACCGGCTCGCGCCGAATCGAATTCGATCCCGGCCTGCTCGACGGTGGTGGACACGGCCGCGTGCGCGTCGACCCGGGTGCGCAGCAGCTGATACGCCCCGAGGCGGAGCAGATCCAACAGCACCGGGTTGATCTCGTCGGGTGCCCGACCCGCGGCTGCACCAATGATCGCGTCCAGCAGCCCACGGACGCGGCAGCTGCCGTAGGTCAGCTCGGTGGCGAAAGCGGCGTCGCGGCCGCTGATTTCGCGTTCCCGCAACAGGGCTGGCAACAGCAAGTTGGGATAGGCGTCGCGCTCGCTGACCGCCCGCAGCACATCAAACGCGGCCCGCCGCGCCGGATCCAGCGGCCGGCGCCGCGGCCTGGGTGACGGTGGCTTGCGAGGTGGCCGGCCGCGTCGCGGTTGTGTCATGACGCTTTCACCGTCGGCTCGAGCCGCGCCCCGCGCGCCCAATCGACCGCGTCCATCAGCTTCTTGCCCGGTGGCTGGACTTGGCCCAGCCGCACCGGTGCCGAGCCGGTGCCCACCCGTACATTGCGGCGGTCAACTTCAATGTCGCCTGGCGACAGAGCATTTGGCGCATCATCGTCGACTTGCACCGGGCCGAGCTTGATCCGCAGGTCACCAATCAAAGTCCACGCGCCCGGGTTGGGCGTGACCGCGCGGATTCGCCGCTCGACGACTTGGGCCGGCAGCTCCCAACGCACCCGAGCCGCCTCGACGGTCACCTTGGGCGCGATGCTGACCCCGTCGGCCGGTTGTGGCACCGGCGTCAGCGCCCCGTCGGCGATGCCATCGAGGGTGGTGGACAACAGTGCCGCACCCGAAATCGCCAGCCGGTCAAGCAGATCCCCGGAGGTGTCGGTCGGCCGCACCGCCTCGGTGACCACCCCGTAGACCGGCCCGGAGTCCAGGCCCGCTTCGATCTGGAAAGTCGTCGCGCCGGTGACGGTGTCGCCCGCGGCGATCGCCGCCTGCACCGGGGCCGCGCCCCGCCAGGCGGGCAGCAGCGAGAAGTGCAGGTTGACCCAGCCGTGGGCCGGCACGGCGAGCAACTCGTCGCGCAGCAGCGCACCATAGGCCACCACTGGGCAGCAGTCGGGCGCCAACTCTGACAACTCGGCGACGAACTCCGCGGTGTTGGGTCGCTGCGGTCGCAGCACCGGGATGCCCTGCTCCAGCGCGACACGGGCCACCGGCGATGGCTCCGGCTTGCCCCTACGCCCGGAGGCGGCGTCCGGGCGGGTCAGCACGGCGATCACCTCGTGGCGCGGCGACTCGATGAGACTGCGCAGGGCGGGCAGCGCGGGTTCGGGGGTGCCGGCGAAGACGAGGCGCACCGGCACAGTGTAGGAAGTAGTCGCGGTAACCAACCGACCTACTGGAGTACGCGTTGACAATGACCACAATCGCTGGGCTTCCCGCGCACGTGCTACTGGTACACGCCATGGTGGTGTTGGCCCCGTTGACGGCGCTGCTGGAAATTCTGTGCGCGCTTTGGCCGGCGGCGCGGCGGCGCCTGGTATGGCTGGTGCTTGCCTTTGCCATCGTGACCACCGCGCTGACGCCGATCACCACGGAAGCCGGCGAATGGCTGTACGACCGGGAAAGCCATCATCGCGACATCTTGAACACCCACGCCGACCGCGGCGGCTGGATGATTTACTTCTCGATCGCGATGCTTGTCGTCGCTGTCGTGTTG
>NZ_JBATXN010000045.1:0-7280 GCF_049673265.1 Mycobacterium sp.
GGTTCGACGAGTTGGTGTCCGACGCACTCGACTTGATCCCGCCGCAGCTGGCCGCCGTGATGGACAACGTGGTGGTGCTGGTCGCCGACCGTGACCCCGAGGAAGCCGAACTGCTCGGCCTATATGAGGGTGTGGCGTTGACCGAGCGTGATTCCAACTACGGCGGTTCGCTGCCCGACACCATCACGATCTACCGCAACGCGCTGCTGGACATCTGCGACGACGAGGACGACGTCGTCGAGGAGGTGAAGATCACCGTGATTCACGAGATCGCCCACCACTTCGGTATCGACGACGACCGGTTACACGAACTGGGCTGGGGCTGACCAACTTCAGTAAGGATCGCGCGGGCGCGGCATCCCGGATCTGTCGGCGATCGGTGCTATGAACGGCGCATGGACACCCACTGCCGCGACTGCCGGGCAGGGCTAGAACACTGTCACGGCACGATCATTCGCCACTGGTTGCATCGGTCGGAGTGCACCGAGGATGGCTGTACCAGCCCGGAGCTGATGCCGCACGCCTTCGTCGTCGACTGCGACGCAATCGCATGCCGCTGCGCGGACGTGGACGCGCTCGCCGTCTGATCTACCCCATCGGGTCGGTAGCCGACTCGACCGCGTCAGCCACCGGGGTGGCGTCAGGCTCCGGGTAGAACGGCGGCGTCAGGCTCCCCCACTGCACGCAACTCCAGCGCCCGTCGGTGATCGGCGCCAGCACCACCGCCTCGGTGTTGTTGAGGTGATGATCCAGCACAAAGCTGCTTTCCACCCCGGCCAGCACGGCGGCCGCCAGCCGGATCGCGGCGCCGTGACTGACGACGACGATGTCGCTGGTCCACTCGTCGTCGTCGAGGTAGCGCAACCGTAGGTCGGTCAGCACCGGCGTGTAACGGTCCAGCACGTCGTTAGCGGTCTCGCCACCCGGCAGCGGCACGTCCCACTCGCCTTCATGCCAGCGCTTGTAGATCGCGTTGAATTCCGCGACCGCATCGTCGTCGCTGCGGTTTTCCAGCTCACCGACCTGCACCTCGTGGATGCCCGTCACCTCGCCGGTCCGCACGTCGACCTCGGCGCTGATCTCGGCCGCGGTCTGCGCGGCGCGGGTGGCCACCGAGTGCAGCAACAGCCCGGGCCGGCTCAGTCCCTCCCGCGCGAAGGCTCGCGCCTGGTCGCGGCCCAGCGGCGTCAGCTCGGACCCCGGCGGTCGGGTGTCTAATCGACGATCGACGTTGCCGAAGGACTGACCGTGTCGCACCAACACCAGGCGACCGCTCATCGCGCCGACCCCTCATCGGTCGCGCCGTCGCGGATCTGCGCCAGCCAGCGCGACGCCTCGTCCAATTGCGGCGGCGCCGCGCCAACCAGCCCTCCGGTCGGCCAGGATCCCAAGTAGCGCACATCGGTACAACGCCGGTGCAGCGCCTTGAGTGCCTCGGCGACCGCGTCGTCGTCGATGTGGCCGACGCAGTCCAGGAAGAACATGTAAGTGCCCAATTCGGTTCGGGTGGGCCGAGATTCGATGCGGGTCAGGTCGATGCCGCGGATACCGAACTCGGCAAGCGCCGACACCAAAGCGCTCGGGACATTGGCGATCCGCAGCACCACCGACGTGCGGTCGGCGCCGGTTCGGGCCGGCGGGGTCCCCGGCGGGCCGACGAGGACAAAGCGGGTGCACGCGTTGGCTTCGTCGACGACGCCCTCGGCCAACGCCGACAACCCGCGCTGGGAACCGGCCAGCGGCGAACTGACTGCGGCGTCGACATTGCCGTCGGCGACTTGCTGCGCGGCATCGGCGTTGGAGTTGGCCGGGCGCAGTTCGGCGGCGGGCAGATGGGCCGCAAGCCACCGCCGCACCTGCGCGGCGGCGACCGGGAAGGCCGCCAGCGTGCGCACTTCGGCGGCCGTGCGGCCCGGTTGGACGACGATGTTGAACGCGACGTCCAGCGTCAGCTCCGCGAAGATCTGCAGCGGTGTGCCAATGGCCAGGCTGTCCAGGGTGGGCATCACCGAGCCGTCGATCGAGTTCTCGATCGGCACACACGCGTAGCCGGCCGCGCCGTCGCGAACCGCATCAAGAGCTGCCGACGTGCTGTCGACCGGGATCAGCGCCCCGGCCGCGCCGTGCTGCGGAACCATGCCGGCGTCGATCATCTGCAGCAACGCAGCTTCGGTGAAGGTCCCCTCGGGACCGAGATACGCGATGCCCGCCACGACCAAAACCCTATCGGGTCGTACGTCTTGCGCCGTTCGATCGTCCCTAGTTAAGTTAGGCTTACCTCACTTCCCAAGGATGGTCGACGATGACACTTGCCAACTGCCCAGCGCCGACGACGGCCGAGCGGATCCGCAGCACCTGCGTCCGGGCGGGCCAGGCGTTAATCGCCGTTGAGAGCGAAGCAGGCACTGTGGGCGCCGAACCGGTCATCGCTCCGCTGCACCACCTGCTCGCCGACGGTTCCTTCGCAGTGGCAGTTCCGCTCGACTGCGAAAGTGGAACGCAGGCTGTGTTGGAGTTGGCCGACTACGCGCCGCTGCCGTTGCGCGAACCGGTGCGCTCGCTGGTATGGATCCGCGGTCGGCTCGACCCGGTTCCGTTACCCGAAGTGCGCGGGCTGCTCGACCGGATCGCCGCCGAGCACCCGAACCCCGCGTTACTGCAGGTAGAAACGCTCGAGTCCGGCCCGGTCGCCGAGGGGGATACCCGCTACCGGCTGGCGCGACTGCAGATCGAGTCGGTGGT
The DNA here is from genome assembly GCF_049673265.1 of Mycobacterium sp. Taxonomy (GTDB): domain Bacteria; phylum Actinomycetota; class Actinomycetes; order Mycobacteriales; family Mycobacteriaceae; genus Mycobacterium. The sequence continues at coordinate 2,743 of NZ_JBATXN010000045.1, forward strand.
CGTGACCGATGCGACCGGGGCCGAGGCCGTCGATGTGCGCGCCCTGCTGGCCGCACGTCCCGACCCGTTCTGCGCTTTTGAGTCGTGCTGGATCCGCCACTTGGACACCGCCCATCGAGACGTGGTCGCCCGTTTGGCCGCTCGGCTGCCCGCGCGGCTACGGCGCGGAGACATCCGCCCGCTCGGACTCGACCGCTACGGCGTGCGGCTACGCGTCGAAGGCGCCGACGGCGACCGCGACGTCCGGCTCCCGTTCCGCCAGCCGGTGGACGACGTCACCGGTCTGGGCCAGGCCATCCGGGTGCTGATGGGCTGCCCGTTCGTTAACGGCTTGCGGGCCCGCCGAGACTGACCGGCGGTCCGCCCCGGTTACGGTGGCGAGGTGAGCTGGCCCAGCGGTGACGCCGACGCCGCCGAGCGCACGTTGCGTATCGAGCTCGTCGTCGTGTTGGCTGTGACGTTCGGTCTGTCCGCCGTCACCGCGATCCTGCAGCTAGCCGACTCGGTGTTGCGCAACCTGAGCGCTCAGCGGATACCGCTCAATCCGCGGCGGTCGTACTTCGGCCTGATCGACCTCGGCCTGAATGCGACCTTCGTCGTGCAACTTCTCGCCTGGGGCGCACTCGGCTTATACCTGTTGTGGCGCAGCGGATTTAGTCCGGCCCGGATCGGGTTGGCGCGCTTCGAGTGGCGGGCCGACCTGGGTGGCGGCCTCGGCTTGGCCGCGCTGATCGGCCTACCCGGGCTGGGACTCTACCTCGCGGCGCGGGCTTTACACCTCAACGCGTCGGTCATCCCGTCCAGCCTGGGCGACACCTGGTGGCGGGTGCCGATGCTGCTGCTGGTCGCCTTTGCCAATGGCTGGGCCGAAGAGATCATCGTCATCGGTTATCTGCTCACCCGGTTGGAGCAGCTGGGTGTCGGCTCACGGGTGGCGCTGGTGTGGTCGAGCGTGCTGCGCGGCGCTTATCACCTCTACCAAGGCTTCGGCGCCGGGCTGGGCAATGTCGCGATGGGCCTGGTGTTCGGGTATGCGTGGCGGCGCACCGGCCGGCTGTGGCCGCTGGTGATCGCCCACGGCATCATCGACGCCGTGGCTTTTGTCGGGTATGCCCTGCTGGCCGGGCATCTGCGCTGGCTGCATTGATATGACCAATGCCCCACGCGTGCGACGACCACCGCCGCCCGGCCCGCCACCGCCGCGCCCGCGCCGGCCAAGGCCGCGGCGCAAACGGGCTTGGGGCCAACTGATTTCGCTGAGCCTGGTGGTCATCGTTCTGCTGATCACTGCCGGCATCCTGGGCGGGACGCTGTGGATGGAGACGGCACTGCACCGGGAGCCGGTGCTGACCGACTATCCCGGCCGGCCGGCGTCAGGGCAGGGCAGCACCTGGCTGCTGGTCGGCTCGGACAGCCGCCAAGGCCTCACCGTCGAACAGCAGCGGGCCCTGGCCACCGGCGGCGACACCGGTAACGGCCGGACCGACACCATCCTGCTGGTCCACGTGCCGACGTTCGGATCACGCACGCCGACGACGATGGTGTCCATACCGCGCGACTCTTACGTGCCGATTCCCGGATACGGCCGCGACAAGATCAACGCGGCGTTCGCGATGGGCGGGGCGCCTCTCCTGGCGCAGACGGTCGAGCAAGCCACCGGGTTGCGGCTCGACCACTACGCCGAGGTCGGATTCAGCGGGTTCGCTGGGCTGGTCGACGCGCTGGGCGGGGTCATTGTCTGTCCGGCCGCGCCGATCGACGATCCACTCGCCGGCGTCGACCTACCGGCCGGGTGCCAAAAACTCGGCGGCCGCGACGCACTCGGCTTCGTCCGCTCCCGGGACACGCCGCGCGCCGACCTCGATCGCATGGTCAACCAGCGGCGGTTCATGTCGGCGGTGTTGCACCGTGCCGCGAGCCCGGCGGTGTGGCTGAACCCGTGGCGATGGTATTCGGTGGCGCATGCGGCGGCAGGCGCCCTGACAGTCGACCACGGCGATCACGCCTGGGATATGGCCCGGCTGGGTTGGGCGCTGCACGGATCCACCGTCGCGTTGACGGTTCCGATCGGCGAGTTCACCAGTAGCAGCGCGGGCGCGGTGGCGGTGTGGGATCACGATAAGGCGGCCAAGCTGTTCGATGCGCTAGCTGCCGATCAACCGGTGCCGCCGGCCGTCCTCGAGGATCCGATTTAGTGGACGTCGGCGCCGGTTAGACCGTCGTCGAGCCAGGCCTTGACTCGGCCGGGATGGTGGGTGGCCAGCCATGCCACGCCTACGTCGCGGCAGAATCGGACGTCCTCGTAGTCGTCGGCACTCCAGCAATACAGTGCCCGGCCCTGGGCCGCCGCACGGTCGACGAGTTCGGGATGTTCACGAAGGGTGGCCAGCGACGGCCCGACCGCGGTGGCTCCGATCGTGCTCGCCGCGCTGCTGGCCAGGTATCGATGGCTCCTGCCGAGCAGCACCGTCGGCAGCAGTGGCGCCGCGCGCCGAATGCGCCACAGCGCCGCCGCCGAAAACGACATCACCACCGCGCGGGACCGATCGGCGGACGCGGGCGCGGCGATGCCGAAGCGATGCAGCAGCGCCAACACCTTGCTTTCCACCAGAGCGCCGTAGCGGACGGGATGCTTGGTCTCGACGAAGATCTTCACCGGCCGTTTCCAGTCCAGCACCAGCGCGACGAGGGCGTCCAACGTCAGCAGGCCGGTATCGCCGTGGGTGCCGTCCTCCCGCCAACTACCGTGCCACGCACCGTATTCCAGCTCGCGCAGCTCGGCCAGCGTCATCGTGCTCACCAGACCGGCGCCGCTCGACGTCCGGTCCAGCCGGCGATCGTGCACACAGACCAAGTGGCCGTCGCGGGTCAGCCGGACGTCGCATTCCACGCCGTCGGCGCCCTCCCGAAGTGCGAGATCGTATGCGGCCAACGTGTGTTCCGGTAGTGCGGCTGACGCGCCGCGATGAGCGACTACGAACGGATGGCGAGACACCACCTCGTCGGCCCGCGTCATGCCACTATGCTGCCGGTTCCGCACCCGTCAACTCAACTGCAGGAGCCGATTTCGGCTCAGCTGTCCCGTCGCCGGCAACCACCACCCAGCGATGGGCGGGCCGTTCGACGGGCTTGCGCTCATACCCCTCGTAAACCTTGGCGGTGGCCATCACCGCGATGACCGCCAGCAGATAGGCGACGATCATGGCCACCGTGTTGTTGGCGATGCCTTGAACGTCCTGCGCCCCGCTGGTTACCGAAGCAAAAACCGAAGTCAGGCTGCTTAGCAGCCACAACAGCCACCATCCCCAGATGGTGGCGCGCAGCCGCGGGTAGTTGTCCTCCGTCTTCGCCAACTCGATGACATAGACCAGCGCCCACACCGTGCCGAGCAAGGGCAGACAACAGACCAGCATGCACCCGGCCATCAGCCCCCAGCTCGGTGAGCGCCCGAGGTTTACCAGGATCACCGCGAAGGCGATCGCCAGCACCATCGCGGCCGACGGCGGCAGCAGACAGCCGATCCTCAGCGCCCACGGCGTACGGGTCTCCGACCTACCGCGATGGGCGAAAGCCGCGGCGCGGCGGGCCATCAACCACCGCGTCAGCAGCAACGCGTAGGTGATCACCGCCGCGATCGCGGCCAGGCTGGCCAGCACACTCACCAGCGCGGCCGCATCCGCCACCACCCAATTCAGCAGTGAATTGCGGTTGATGAGCAGCAACAAATAACGCATCAGGTGGACCAGCGCTGCGACGCCCAGCGTCAGCACGGTCGCGAAGAGTGCGCCCCGCACCCTGCTCGGCGGCGGCGCGTCTCGAACCGTCGAACCCCGCCGGGCAGCATCCTGCTCGATGTGATCCTGCAGTCCCCAGCGCGGTATGACCAAGTATCGCGGGGTCGGCCCGAGGGGCCGGCGCCGACGACGTTGGGGTGGCGGAGGCCCGGGACGCACCGCGATCCAGCGATACCCCGGCGGCAGCCGTGGCGGCGTTCGCTTGTCGGCGCTCCACCGCTGATCAACGCTGGGCGTCTCGGACGACGGTGCCAGCAGCGTTCCGCGGCAGCGCGGGCACCACACACGCTGCCGGTCACGGACATTCCAGCGTGTGCCGCACTGGGAGCACACTTGGATCATTGGCGCCGCTCTCCCCCGCAAGCGGGCGGTACCCCCACCTCATCGCTCAGTACCAATTCGTCGTCAGCGCGGATCACGGCAATCAGCCTAGCCGGACGACGATGCAGAGCGCGGAGCGCGATGAGTGGGGGTACCTCCCAGCCGCGGAGCGGCGAGGGGGCGAGTCCGGCAATCAGACCTAGCGGTCAGACGCTGCCGGGACTGCCGTCGTCGGTGACCACCGGACGTCCGGCGTTGGCCCATGCCAGCATCCCGCCGCTGACGTTGACGGGCGCAAACCCCTTGCCGGCCAGATACCGGGCCACTTTCTGCGAGCGCCCGCCAACCTTGCAGACGACGTACAGCTTTGCCTCCGGGTCGATCTCGTTGACCCGGGCCGGCACCTCACCCATCGGGATGTGC
>NZ_JBATXN010000046.1:0-7428 GCF_049673265.1 Mycobacterium sp.
CACGCGTGCTTGTCGAGGACTTCGATGCTTCGCCGCCAGTGAAAGTACCCGCACCCGCTGCGGCCGGCAGTGGTGCAGTCGACGGCACCGTGACGATCCACCTCGAGCGCAAGAAGGTGTCGGTCCCACAGGTCGCCGGTGAGACGCTGCTGGAAAGCGCGCGACGGGCCGGGCTGTCGCCGCCGTTCAGTTGCGAGGCCGGGAACTGCGGGACGTGTATGGCGCTGCTGAAGGAGGGCAGCGCCACCATGCGGACCAACGACGTGCTGGAAGAAGACGAGCTCGCCGACGGTTATATCTTGACGTGTCAGGCGGTACCGGACACAACGTCGGTGACAGTGGTTTACGAGTAGCCCCGCACTGCAGCGGCTTCAGGTATACCGGGCTGGAACGGAGTTGCAACCATGACGGACCTTTCAGCCTTCGCTGATCTCGCTGCTGCCGACCACGGACTTATCGTCTTTACCACGTTGCGCCGCGATGGCAGTGCTCAGTCATCGGTGGTCAACGCCGGGGTCATGCAACACCCGCTGACGAACGAGCGGGTCGTCGCTCTGGTGGCCATTGGCGGCGCGCGCAAGCTGGCCCACCTCCGTGCCGATCCGCGTAGCACGGTCACAGCGCGCGCCGGTTGGCAGTGGGCCACCGTCGAGGGTTCGGCGCAGCTGATCGGACCCGATGACCCGCACCCGGACGTCGATGACGAGCGACTCCGGATCATGCTCCGCGACATCTTCACCGCGGCCGGTGGAACCCACGACGACTGGGACACCTACGACCGGGTGATGCGCGAGCAGAAGCGCACCGCTGTGCTGATCTCGCCGAAGCGCGTTTACGCGAACCCGGCGAGTTGAACCGAGCGCAGGTTCTCACGTTGTGCGGAAGCCTTCCCGCAGCAGTCGAGGACTATCGTTCGGGGATGGGGTTGCCGTGTTCAAGGTCGGCGGCCGGATGTTCGCGCTGGTGTCGCTGGACGGCGACCCGGGCAGCGTCAACCTCAAGTGCGACCCTGACATCGCCGTGGAACTTCGGGCCCGGCACCCGGCAGTTCGCCCCGGCTACCACCAGAACAAACGCCACTGGAACACCGTGGAACTGGACGGCTCAATAGCGGCCGCCGAGCTTGAAGAAATGATCGAGCACTCGTATGAACTGGTGGTGGGCCAGCTGCCGGGAGCCCAACGCAACCGCATCTTTGACCGCGACTAACGGTTCGACCGGCAAGCCCAATCCGCGCGCGGTGGGGTCGGTTGAGCAGACGCAAAAGTCTCACACGCCTCGGCGTGTCGGGGACTTTTACGTCTGCTCGCCCAACTTCGGCGGCGGACGATAGTCCGGCTCATAGCCTGAGATGCGGATCGGATTTCCGACGAGGCGGAAATCGCCTGCGCTGACTACGATTTCCGGTGTGGCCCGCAACTCTTCGGGCAGGGTTCGCACCGCCGCCGCAGGAACCCCCAACGGACGCAGCCTAGCTTCCCAACTGGCAGCAGTGTCAGTCGCGAGGGTGGCCGTGACGACGGTCAGCACCTCGGCACGCCGTGCCACCCGTTCGGCCATCGTCTCGAATCCTGTGATATCGGCTTCGCCGGCAAACGATTTCCAGAAGCCATCGTGAGTGATGAACAACGCCAGATAACCGGAGGCCGTCGGGAAGATCTGCGCCGGAACGTAATACGAGTGCGCACCAAAGGGCCGGCGCTGCGGCTCGATGCCGTCGTTGAGGTAGGCGGACGCATGGTAGTTCAGCTGAGAGAGCATCACGTCACGCAGGCAGACATCCACCTGACCGCCACGCCCCGAAGTGATTTGGGCCAGCAGCCCGAGCGCGGCCGCCAATCCGGTGGAGTTGTCCGCCGAAGAATAGCCGGGCAGCGTCGGCGGCCCGTCCGGCTCGCCGGTGAGCGCCGCCACCCCGGTGGCAGCCTGGATGACGTAGTCGAAAGCCGGGTCATCGCCGTTGTCCAAGCCGAAACCGGTGATCGCGACACACACGATGCGCTCGTTCCACTGTCGCAGCGCCTGGTAGGTCAGCCCCAGCCGGTGGATCGCCGACGGCTTCAGATTCACCAGCAGCGCATGGGATTCCGCGACAAGCGTGCCCAGCTGTTGTTGGCCCTCACGCGAGTTCAAGTCCAAGCTGACGCTGTCTTTGTTGCGGTTGAGGCTGGCGAAGTAGCTGTCGGATACTCGACGCGAGATCTCGCCACCAGGCGGCTCGATCTTGGTGACCTGCGCGCCGAGGTCGGCGAGCAGCATGGTGGCGTACGGCCCGGCCAACATGGTGCCCACCTCGAGGATCTTGATCCCCGCCAGCGGCGCGCTCATCGCAGTTCAGCGCCGAGAGCTGCGATCACTTCCCGGGTGCGGCGTTTCGATGCGACCAGCTCGTCGCGGTTGTCGCCAATCGGCAGCAGCCGCACCGACAAGTCGGTCACCCCGGCGTCAGCGAACCGGCGCATCCGGTCCAGGATGGCCGTCTCGTCGCCGGCCGCGCACAGATCGCCGACATCGCGGGAATCGCCGCGTTCGAGGAGGCGTTGGTAGTTGGGCGAAACCTCGGCCTCGCCCAGGACGCGGTTAGCCCGCTCCTTGGCCTCGTCGACTTGTCCAGGCGCACACAGGCATACCGGGATACCCGCGACGATCCGCGGGGCGGGCCGGCCGGCATCTGCTGCGGCCTTGGTGATCTTCGGCGCAATGTGATCGCCGATCGCACGCTCGTCTGCCATCCACAAGACGGTGCCGTCGGCCAGTTCACCGGCAAGCTGCAGCATGACCGGCCCCAGCGCGGCGACCAGCACCGGCATCGGAGTATCGGCCCCGATCACCGTCGGATTGTGCACCGTGAACGAATCATTCTCGACGTCAACCGATCCCGGACCGGCCAGGGCTGCGTTGAGCACCTCCAGGTAGTCCCTGGTGTAAGCAGCAGGCTTCTCATACGGCAGGCCGAGCATGTCCCGGATGATCCAATGATGCGATGGCCCGACACCCAACGCCAGCCGTCCACCAGCCACCGCATGCGTCGAGAGCGCTTGGCGGGCAAGAGCAATCGGATGCTGGGCCTGCAGCGGCACCACCGCAGTGCCCAGCTCGATGCGCGAGCTGTGCGCGGCCATGAGCGACACCATGGTCAGGCAGTCGAAGTCGTTGGGCACCTGGGGCATCCACGCGGTGTCCAGTCCGGCAGATTCGGCCCATTCGATATCGGAGGCCAACTTGGCGACCTTGCGGGCCATATCGCCACGCTCGGCGCCGATCATTACTCCGAGGCGCACTGTGTTTCCTTTGGCTCGGGGGCCGGGGTGCCGGTGAGGGCGCGAATGTCGCGCACGAGAACGTCGAGCGAAGTGCCCGTAGGAAATACCGCTGCCGCCCCGGCGTCCAGCAGCCTGGGCACGTCGCTCTCGGGTATCGTCCCGCCGACCACAACGGCGATATCGGCGGCGTCGGCCGCGCGCAACGCCTCGACGGTGCGGGTGGTCAATGCGACATGGGCGCCGGACAGGATGCTCAGCCCGACGACGGCAACATCTTCTTGTACGGCGATTGACGCGATGTCTTCAATGCGCTGCCGGATGCCGGTGTAGATCACCTCGAAACCGGCGTCGCGCAGAGTGCGGGCAACGATCTTGGCCCCGCGGTCATGCCCATCGAGGCCAGGCTTGGCGACCAGGATCCGCACTGCCATCTAGAACACCACCGGCTGCTGGAATTCGCCCCAGACCGCTTTGAGCGTCGAGACCATCTCACCGACCGTGCAGTAGGCGTTTGCGCAATCGATCAGCTTGTGCATCAGGTTGTCGGTTCCTTCGGCTGCGCGAGACAGCGCAGCTAGGCTGGATTGCACTGCAGCCAAATCCCTTTCGGACTTAACTTTGGAGAGCCGCTTGAGTTGGAGATCGCGACCTTCAGCATCCAGCTCGTAGGTAACGATTTCGGGTGGCGGTTCATCGGTGACAAATCGGTTGACGCCGACCACGGGTCGCGTTCCGGCTTCGATGTCTTGGTGGATCCGAAACGCTTCATCGGCAATCAGACCTTGCAGATAGCCGTCTTCGATGGCGCGGACCATTCCGCCGTGTTGCTCGAGGTCGTGCATGATCTCGATGATGCGGCTCTCGGTGGCGTCGGTGAGAGCCTCGACGAAGTAGGAGCCGCCCAGCGGGTCCGCGACGCGGGCCACACCGGTTTCATGGGCCAAGATCTGTTGGGTGCGCAACGCAAGCGTGGTCGACTCCTCGCTTGGTAGCGCAAACGGCTCGTCCCACGCGGCGGTGAACATCGACTGCACACCGCCCAGCACGGCGGCCATCGCCTCGTAGGCCACCCGCACCAGGTTGTTCTGCGCCTGCGGCGCATACAGCGACGCGCCACCACACACGCAGCCGAACCGGAACATCGACGCCTTGTCGGTAGTGGCGCCATAGCGTTCCCGCACGATCGTCGCCCAACGTCGCCGTCCGGCACGGTATTTGGCGATCTCCTCGAAGAAATCGCCGTGCGTGTAGAAGAAGAACGAGATCTGCGGCGCGAACTGGTCGATGGTCATACGGCCGCGTTCCACCACGGTGTCGCAGTAGGTCACGCCGTCGGCAAGAGTGAATGCCATCTCCTGCACCGCGTTGGCCCCGGCGTCACGGAAGTGCGCCCCGGCCACCGAGATCGCATTGAACCTGGGAACCTCGGCCGCGCAGAACTCGATGGTGTCGGCGATCAGGCGCAGCGACGGCTCCGGCGGCCAGATCCAGGTGCCGCGCGAGGCGTATTCCTTGAGGATGTCGTTCTGGATGGTCCCGGTCAGCTTGGCGCGCGGCACACCCTTGCGCTCGGCGGCCGCCACGTAGAACGCCAGCAGTATCGCCGCGGTGCCGTTGATCGTGAAGCTGGTGCTGATCTTGTCCAGCGGAATGCTGTCAAACAGGATCTCGGCGTCGGCGAGGGTGTCGAGTGCGACGCCGACCCGGCCGACCTCCTCACCGAACTCGGGATCATCGGAGTCGTATCCGCACTGGGTCGGCAGGTCCAGCGCCACCGACAACCCCGTGCCGCCCTGGTCCAGCAAGTAGCGGTAGCGGCGGTTGGATTCCTCGACGGTGCCGAATCCGGAGTACTGCCGGAATGTCCACAGCTTGCCTCGGTAGCCGCTGGCGAAGTTTCCCCGGGTGAAGGGATATGTGCCTGGCGGCGGCGGCTCGGTACCACGATCCCCCGGCCCGTAGATGGGCTCCAGCGGGATGCCGGATGAGGTTTCGGTGCGGTTATCCATCGATTGATAACGTACTTGCAAAAAAAGAGAATGCCAATCCCGCAGCTTGACCAGCCTAAGAAGGCTCAGCGGACGTAAACTAAGCGCGGCAGAGAAGCTCGCCGTGCGGGATCGCCAGCCAGCCGTTCGGAGCGGCCGCCCAGTCCCGCCATGCCGATGAGATCTCGTTGAGCTCCGCGGCTGTGGCCATGCCCGAGTCCACCAGCTGACGGGCCAGTGCCGACTCGACAATCCGGTCTGCCCACATCCGACCCCACCAGTCGCGGGTCTCCGGCGTCGCAAAACACCACATGCTGCCCGTAGGAGTGATGTCGTCGAATCCCGCCTCCTGGGCCCAGGACAACAGCCGCCGCCCCGCGTCGGGTTCGCCGCCGTTCGCGCGGGCCGCCTCGGCATAGAGCTCGCTCCAGCGGTCCAGCGTCGGAAGCTGCGGGAACCAAGTGAATCCGGCGTAGTCGGCGTCGCGGACCGCGACTATCCCGCTAGGCACACATACCCGCCGCAGTTCGCGCAGCGCTTGCACCGGATCGGCCAGGTGTTGCAACACCTGGTGTGCGTGAACAACGTCAAAGGTGTCGTCGGGAAAATCGAGCGCGTGCACGTCAGAAGTCACGAACTCGATGTTGGGCTGGTTGCGCCTGTGCGCCTCGGCGCGCGCCAAATCCAAAGCCGCATCGGTGAGTTCGACAGCGGTGACCCGGCCGGGCGCAACGCGAGCCGCGAGGTCGACGGTGATGGTCCCAGGGCCGCAGCCCACGTCGAGCAGCGACATCCCCGGCTGCAGATGCGGCAGCAGGTAGCCGGCGGAGTCCGTTGCGGTGCGTCTGCGATGCGCGCGCAGCACCGACTCGTGATGCCCGTGGGTGTAGACGGCCTGGGGAGAGCTGTTCATCGTGTGGCTCCTTGCGATCGAATGCCCACCCGAAGGCTACGCCGTGCGTTTCACGATGCGAAATAGCTATCCTATAATATGGGAACACCTAATCGACTGGAACTTCGAGGATCGGACGTTGTACACCTGCCCCGGAACCGTCGAAATGCCACCATTCACCGGAGTACACCGCCAGCCCGCCGGCACCCATCGCGTCCTTTAGCCGGGCCCGGTTGGCCTGCTCGTCTGCGCTGACGCCATCGGTGGCGAAGGCGAGGGCACGCGGCGAAAAGTCGTCGAAATCGGTGCCCATATCGGCCAGGCAATGACCGGCCAACTGCCGCGCGGGCGGGCACTGCTGTTGCATACCCGCCATCGTCACGTCAACTGAACGCCCCGCCTCGTGGCTCTTCGCATAGGGGCCCGGCCTGGCCACCCATGCCGGGTTCGGCACCACGTCGAACATCTTGACCTGCACGGCGTGCGGTCGATAGCAGTCCCAGAAGACCAGCAGCTGTCCTTGTGAGCCCAATGCCTTTGCGGCAGCGGCAAGTCCGCTCGCCATCGATTCATGCACCAGGCAGCGGGCATCAGCCGGATACAGCGGCGTGCCGGTGAAGTTGTTCGGCGTCGCATAGCGCAGATCGATGACCGCGTTGGGAACCACGGAACGGACGTCGACGAATCCGGCTGCGCGCGCCTCGGCGCTCAGCGGGGGTACGTCGGCGTTGGCGCGTGCACTCCAGCTGGTCGCGGACACCACCACAACCAGCGCCGCTAACAACCGGAAGGCAGTCACCGTCTCATTATCCGCGACGGGTGTTTTAGCTCCAGTCGATGGCCGCGGCGCGCTGGCTGACATCCTCTACCCTGGCCGCGACTTGAGCGGCAACCGCGTGTTGACCGTGTTCCATTGTCTTGGCCAATGATTCGGCTTCCGCCACAATCTGCTTGAGCAGATCCCGATGGTCCTCGATCATCGCGATGGTCGCGTTTCTGATGGCGACCACCGCCGAACCTCGAGCCTCTGACGGCGAGAAGCTCCCGGAGAGCAGCGGAGGCAGCGTCTGGCGCTCGAAGTCCGTCATGTCGCGGGACAGGTGCACCTCGAAGGTCGCTCGAAAAGGGTCCCGATCGTCGAGCTCAACGCCGGAAATTCTGAGTGGGTCCATGGGCCGTTCCTTTTTGATCGGCGACGCCGCTTGCGCCGAATTACATGCTTGTAGTTTACCTTCGTTTTCGGACCACCGTGGAAACCGCGAGCATCAGCGCAGGGTCGGTAAAC
>NZ_JBATXN010000047.1:0-13060 GCF_049673265.1 Mycobacterium sp.
GGCTATTACGACGGGATCGGTGCGGCGCGTGACGTGATCCAAAACCACCTGATGCAACTACTTGCGCTGATGGCAATGGAAGAGCCGGTGAGTTTTCAGCCGTCGGAATTGCAGACCGAGAAGATCAAGGTGCTCTCGGCAACCCAACTTGCGCAGCCGCTGGATGAGACCAGTTCGCGCGGCCAGTACAGCGCCGGCTGGCAGGGTGGACAACACGTGGTTGGTCTGCTCGACGAGGAGGGCTTCTCGAAGGAGTCCGGCACCGAGACGTTCGCCGCCATCACATTGGAGGTGGATACTCGACGCTGGGCCGGTGTGCCGTTTTACCTGCGCACCGGAAAACGCCTGGGCCGCAGGGTCACCGAGATCGCCTTGGTTTTCAAGCGGGCACCGCATTTGCCGTTCGACGCAACCATGACCGATGAGCTCGGCGCCAACGCCTTGGTGATCCGGGTGCAGCCGGATGAGGGGGTGACGTTGCGATTCGGGTCCAAGGTGCCGGGTACCACGATGGAAGTGCGTGACGTCAACATGGATTTCTCCTACGGCTCGGCGTTCGCCGAGGATTCACCCGAGGCCTACGAGCGGCTGATCCTTGATGTACTGCTGGGCGAGCCGTCACTGTTTCCGGTCAACGAGGAAGTCGAATTAGCTTGGCAGATACTGGATCCGGTGCTAGATAACTGGGCCGAACACGGCAAGCCCGAGCCCTACGATGCGGGCACCTGGGGACCGGCGTCATCCTTCGAGATGCTGCGCCGGACCGGTCGCGAATGGCGGCGGCCATGATTGTCGAGCTGCCGGACACCAGTACCAACGAGGTCAGCAAGCAGCTCGACGAGCTGCGCGAGAAGACCGGCGCGGTGACGCTGGGTCGAGTGTTGACATTGGTCATCGCGCCGGACAGCGAAGCGGTGCTTGAGGAATCCATCGAAGCGGCCAACGCGGCGAGCCACGAGCACCCGAGCCGGGTGATCGTGGTGATGACTGGGGACGCTGATGCCCTCGAAGCACGTTTGGACGCGCAACTGCGGGTAGGCGGTGACAGCGGCGCCGGCGAGGTGGTGGTGCTGCGGCTGTCAGGTCCACTCGCCGGGCATAACAGCAGCGTCGTCGTACCTTTCCTGTTGCCCGATATCCCGGTGGTGGCTTGGTGGCCGGACATCGCGCCGGCCGTACCAGCTCAGGATCCGTTGGGGCAGTTGGCGATCCGGCGTATCACCGACGCGACCAACGGAGCTGACCCGTTGTCGGCGATCAAAAGCCGGCTGCCCGGTTATACGCCGGGTGACACCGACCTGGCCTGGAGCCGGATCACCTACTGGCGGGCGCTGCTGACTTCGGCGATCGACCTGCCACCGCATGAGCCGATCACCTCGGCCCTGGTGTCCGGGCTCAAGACCGAGCCCGCACTCGACGTCCTCGCGGGCTGGCTGGCCAGCCGTATCGACGGTCCGGTGCGACGCGCGGTCGGCGAGCTCAAAGTCGAACTGGTGCGCAACAGCGAGACAGTGACCCTGAGCAGACCGCAGACGGGGGCGACGGCGACGATCAGCCGCACTGCGCGGCCGGATGCGCTTGTTCCGTTGCCACGCCGAGATGCCAAGGAATGCCTGGCTGAAGATCTGCGCCGACTGGACCCGGACGTGATCTACTTTTCGGCGCTCGAAGGTATCGACCGAGTGGAGTACATGTGAGTACAGCCGTTGAGACATTCGCCGACAGCGACGCACTGACCGCTGCGGCAGGCGAGCGTTTGATCAGCGTCATCGAGGCGGCCGTGGCCGCCCGCGGGCGGGCTCTCATCGTGCTGACCGGCGGCGGCAACGGCAACCGGCTTATGAGTTATCTTGGCGCGCAGGCGGAACGAATCGACTGGGCCACGGTGCATGTGTTCTGGGGCGACGAGCGTTACGTCACCGAAGACGACGACGAACGCAACGACAAACAAGCCCGCGAAGCATTGCTGAGCCACGTCGATATCCCGGCGCGCAACGTGCACGCTATGCCGGCGCGGGACGGCGAATTCGGTAGTGATCTTGCCGCAGCGGCATTGTCCTACGAGCAACTGTTGGCTGCGAACGCCGAACCGGGCGATCCCGCACCGAATTTCGATGTTCATATGCTCGGCGTGGGGCCCGAAGGCCACATCAATTCGCTGTTCCCGGATACCGCGGCTGTGCGCGAGACCACTCGGCTGGTCGTCGGGGTCGAGGATTCACCGAAGCCTCCGCCGCTACGAATTACCTTGACGCTTCCTGCAATTCAGCGGTCCCGCGAGGTCTGGTTGTTGGTGTCCGGGGCGGAGAAAGCCGACGCGGTGGCCGCAGCGGTTGGCGGCGCCGACCCGGTGTCGATACCGGCCGCCGGTGCGGTCGGCCGCGAGCAGACAGTCTGGTTTCTCGACGCCGAGGCGGCATCGAAGCTGCCGAGTTAGCGGCCCCGTTCGGCCTGCCGATCGGCATAGCCGCGCACATAGTCCGCCAGCCGTCGGATGGCGTCAGTTTTGGCGGGCCGGTACTGGTCGCAGTATTTGAATCGCATATCCGGTCAGATGCCGATTCGGTGCCGGGGGTTCCGCGCCACCCGGTAATAATTAGCGTCATGGCAGACAAAAGCGCCGGCAACCGCCCACCACGACAGCGGATCAAGACGCTCACCCAAGCAGCAATGAACGCCGACGTCACCGTGGGCCAACTGGAAGACGTGCTGGGCGGCCTGGGCGATACCCTAACGGACCTCAACAATTCGCTCTCCCACTTGAACGAAGCGGTCGACCGCCTCGACGGCGGCCTTGACCACTTCGAGGCCACGCTGGGCAGGATTGACGACCTGATGGGCCGGTTGGTCACGCTCGTCGCGCCCGTGGAGGCCATCGTCGAGCGCATCGACTACATGGTCAGCGTCGGCGAGACGGTGATGTCGCCGTTCTCGCTGACCGAACATGCTTTCCGGAACGTGGTGAACGCGGTACGCGACCGCACTCGTCGCTAACCCCGGCGCCCGTGAGCTCTAGCTCAAGCGTTGTATTTGATCCGCAGCGCCATGCCGATGATGGCTACCAGCCAGATGCCGACGACGAACAACGTCAACCGGTCCAGGTTCTTCTCCACCACCGTCGACCCCGACAGGCTGGACTGCACGCCGCCGCCGAACAGCGTCGACAGGCCGCCACCCTTGGCGCGGTGCAGCAGCACCAATAAGACCACCAGGATGCTGGTCACCACCAGGGTGATCTGCAGGGCCAATTCCATGGCCAACACCTTACCGGCCGACGATCGGCCGGCTCAGACCGGCGCTCCCCGGGAGGTTAGTGGACGCTCCCTGGCATGTCGAAGCTCATATTGTCGCCGGTGTAGCTGAAGTAGATCGGTTGGTGCAGGAAGGGCAGGAAGCCGCTGTCTATTTCGTTTCCGGATACCGGCGTCGGCCCGTCATATCCCGAGCTGCCGAGAGGGCCCGTGGTGTAGGAGTACAGCAACGAGCCACCGGAAGCACTGGTGTAGACGTCGATGGTTGATCCCGTCGGCACGGAACTTCCGGATTCCAGCGACGACGGGATGGTTCCGAACACACCGCCGGAATCGAGATCGTCGGAAACCGCTACCCGAGTTCCCCCATTGAGCGATTCGAAGAGGTCCGCGATCGGGTTTCCGGGCACCGTCAACATAACGGCTCCCGGGTTGGCGGAATCGACGACCAGCTTGCCGTCGGGAATGTCGACGAGCACACCGCCGTAACTCTCGAATGGGCTGGTGGTCGGACCCCCGGTGTGTTCACCGATGCCCAGGATGCCGGTCACCTGGTCGTCCTGAAGGAACGTTTCGAAGCTTGCCGGCGAGCTCAGCGATGTCGGCCAGGACAAGAACTCGACATCGATGGGGGTATTCGTAGTGTCGAGGGCTCCGTTGCCGTAATCGACGGTCGCGTCGTTGTAGGTCAGATACAGGTAGTCCACCCCGCCGCTGTAGCCGCTCTCGCTGATGCCGGTGGGCGTGCCGAGCTGCAAGAGGTTAAAGAACGCCGAGACGGGGTTTGACCCGAGGTCTTCCCAAGGGAGGACAAGGCCGCTGGATCCGGTATCGACGAGCAGCGTGTTGCTGGCCCCCTCAATCGTGGCTTGCACAGTTGGCTCGGTGTCTTCCGCGACAGTCAGTGGGATGTCGGAGGGGCCCGACGACGACGACGCTGCAACCGCCGCGGCAGGTTCTGCAGCCGCCGGCACCGCAGCCGCCGCATCGAGCGAACTCAGGCTGGCCAGAAAGCTGTCGGTCCAGCTGGTCAGATCCACCGCAGCGGCGGGATCAAACCCGGCGATCGCATCGCTCAACGAGGTCATGAGTGGCTGGATGATCGGGTCGAGGATGGCGTCGATGTCGGCCTTGGCAGGAGCTGCGGTGACCGCCGACCCGGTCGCCATTGCCGCCGCGGCAACAAACGCACTGGCGGCCCCACCCAGGATGACCTGGCGCCGGCGCGCCTTGGCGTTGTGTGACATTTGGTTGCCTCCCCCGGAGAGTGGTAGAGCTGCCTACGGCGCACTCTAGCTGCGCAATCACCGAAACTTAACGAACCTGTATTTCTGTCAGGTTTCGTTAAGCTAAGCGCCCCGTCGGCCGACCGTCAACTGCAAAGGCCCCAGCGGGTTACGGCAGCGGTCCCCCGGCGGCGATGGCGGACAGAGTTGCGAATTGTTCACCGTCCAGCGATGCGCCGCCGACCAGGGCGCCGTCGACGTCGTCCTGGGCGACGATGTCGCCGATGTTCTTGGCGTTCACCGAGCCGCCGTAGAGCACCCGGACGGTCTCGGCGATCTGTGTGGAGGCCAGCGTGCCGAGCTCCTTGCGGACCGCTGCGCACACTTCCTGGGCATCGGTGGCGCTGGCGACCCGGCCGGTCCCGATCGCCCATACCGGCTCGTAGGCGACGACGACCTTGCCGATCTGCTCGGCCGAGAGCCCGGCCAGCGACCCGCGCAGCTGCTCTTGGCAGTGCGCGACGTGCTCACCGGCTTCCCGGACTTCCAGGTGCTCGCCGATGCAGACGATCGGGGTCAGCTCGTGCTTGAGTGCGGCAGCGGCTTTGGCGGCCACCAGCGCGTCGTCCTCGTTGTGGTAGGTACGCCGCTCGGAGTGCCCGACGACGACGTAGCTGCAGCCCAGCTTGGCCAGAAACGCGCCGCTGATCTCGCCGGTGTAGGCACCGGAGTCATACTGCGACAGATCCTGGGCGCCGTAGGTCAGCCGCAGCTTGTCGCCGTCCACCAGGGTCTGCACGCTGCGCAGATCGGTGAACGGCGGAAGGACCGAGACGTCGACCCGGTCGTAGTACTTATCGGGCAGCGAGAACGCGATCTTTTGAACCAGCGCGATCGCCTCGAAGTGGTTGAGGTTCATCTTCCAGTTGCCGGCTATCAGCGGCTTGCGGCTCATCGCGATCCTTAGCTTTTAGGTGCTCAGTACTTTTAAGCCGGGCAGCTCTTTGCCCTCAAGGTATTCCAGCGACGCCCCGCCGCCGGTGGAGATGTGCGAGAAGCCGTCCTCTGGCAGGCCCAGCGCCCGCACCGCCGCCGCGGAGTCGCCGCCGCCGACTACGCTGAACGCGCCCTTGGCGGTCGCATCGGCGATTACTTCGGCCACACCTTTGGTGCCGGCGGCGTACGCCGGGAATTCGAAGACGCCCATCGGGCCGTTCCAGAAGATGGTCTCGGCGTTGGACAGCAGCGAGTTGAACCGGGTCACCGAACCCGGCCCGATGTCCAATCCCATCTTGTCGTCCGGGATCGCATCGGCGGCGACGACCTGCGGGGGCGAATCGGCGGCGAACTTGTCGGCCACCACGATGTCCACCGGCAGGCGCAGAACGTCCGCATAGGTGTCGAGCAATCGACGGCAGGTGTCGATCATCTCGGTCTGCAGCAACGAAGTGCCCACCGAAAGACCAAGTGCAGCAAGGAATGTGAAGCACATGCCGCCGCCGATAACGATGCTGTCTGCCCTGGTGGCCAGCTGTTCGATCACGCCGAGTTTGTCCGATACCTTCGAGCCTCCGAGCACCACCGCGTACGGCCGGCGCGTCGAGCTGGTCAGCCGCTCAAGCACGCTGACCTCGTCGGCGACCAGGTTGCCGGCGTAGTGCGGCAGCAACGTGGCAATGTCGTAGACCGAGGCTTGCTTGCGATGCACCACCCCGAACCCGTCGGACACGAAAGCACCTGTGTCGCCAACTAATTGGGCAAGCTCGCGAGCCAATGCGAGCCGCTCGCCGTCGTCCTTGCTGGTTTCCCGGGGGTCGAAGCGGATGTTTTCCAGCAGCAGGACATCCCCATCGGTCAGACGCTCCGCGCGGGCCCGCGCATCCCGGCCGACGACGTCTTCGGCCAACTGCACGTCCTGGCCCAGCTGCTCGCCGAGGGCCGCAGCGACCGGCGCCAGCGACAGAGTCACATCGGGTTTGCCCTCGGGTCGCCCGAGATGTGCGGTCACCACCACCTTGGCCCCGGCATCGACCAGCGCCTTCAGCGTCGGCGCCGAGGCGACAATGCGGCCGGCATCGGTGATCTCGCCGTTGTCCAACGGGACGTTCAAGTCAGAACGCACCAGCACACCCCGACCCGAAACGCCTTGGGCGAGAAGGTCGTTAAGGGTTGGAATGCTCACGACTACAGCGACTTGCCGACCAGCGCGACCAGATCGACGAGGCGGTTGGAGTAGCCCCATTCGTTGTCGTACCAGGACACTACCTTGGCCTGGTTGTCGATCACCTTGGTCAGCCCGGAGTCGAAGATCGAGCTGTGCGGGTCGGTGACGATGTCACTGGAGACGATCGGGGCGTCGTAGTACTTGAGGATCCCCTTGAGCTTGCCTTCCGCGGCGGCCTTGAAGGCCGAGTTGATCTCCTCGGCGCTGGCCGCTTTGGACAGCTCGGCGGTCAGGTCGGTGACCGAGCCGGTCGGGATCGGTACCCGCAGTGCGTAGCCGTCGAGCTTGCCCTTCAACTCGGGCATCACCAAGCCGATGGCCTTGGCGGCGCCCGTCGACGTCGGGACGATGTTCAGTGCGGCAGCGCGGGCGCGGCGCAAATCCGAGTGCGGTCCGTCCTGGAGGTTTTGGTCCTGGGTGTATGCGTGGATCGTGGTCATCAGACCCTTGACGATGCCGAATTCGTCGTGCAGCACTTTGGCAAGCGGCGCAAGGCAGTTCGTCGTGCATGACGCGTTGGAGATGATCTTCTGGCTGCCGTCGTACTTGTCGTCGTTGACGCCGAGCACGATCGTGATGTCGGGGTCGGTGGCGGGCGCGGAAATGATCACCTTCTTCGCCCCGGCGTCCAGGTGGCCTTTCGCCTTGGCGGCGTTGGTGAAAATGCCGGTGGACTCGACGACGACATCGGCGCCCAGATCGCCCCAGGGCAGTGCCGCCGGGCCCTCCTTGATCGCCAGCGACTTGATCTTGGTGTTGCCGACGACGATGGTGTCGTCACCCTCCAGGCTGACGTCGTAGGGCAGCCGGCCCAAGATCGAGTCGAACTTGAGCAGATGCGCCAATGCCGCGTTGTCGGTCAGGTCGTTGACCGCGACCAGCTCGACGTCGGTGCTGGCCCCCTCTGCCTGCTGCGCAAGCAGGGCCCGGTAGAAGTTGCGTCCGATTCGACCGAAGCCGTTGATGCCTACCCGGACCGTCACTTGTCTCTCCTTAATTCCTGACGATTGCTCGCCGCCAGCCTAGTAGCTGCAAGAATGCGGAGCGAATTCGCCTGCTTCAGGTCACTCCGAGCCGGCGTAACGCCGCCTGGGCCGCGTAGTAGCCGCACAGGCCGTGGATACCGGCACCCGGCGGGGTGGATTGCGAGCACAGGTAGACGCCGGGCACGCCGGTGAAATAGGGATCGATCGCCATCCGGGGGCGGATCACGGCCTGCAGCCGGTCGTTGGCGCCGCCCAGGATGTCGCCGCCGATGTAGTTCGGGTTGTAGGCCTCGAGCTCAGCGGTGCTCTTGCTGACGGTGGCGACGACGCGATCACGGAACCCGGGCGCGAACCGCTCGATCTGGTCGACGACCGCTGCGGTGGCGTCGCCGGTGTAGCCGAACGGCACATGCGCATAGGACCAGATCGGGTTGATGTTGCCGGCCGACCGGGACGGGTCGGCCACGTATTGCTGGCCGACGAGGGTGAAGGGCCGCTCCGACATCTGGCCGTCCGCTCGCTGCCGTTCGGAGTTCGCGATCTCGGCGAAAGTGCCGCCCACATGGACGGTGCCGGCACGGCGGCAGTCCGGGTTGGTCCACGGGATGTGGCCCTCGATGGCGAAATCGACCTTGAACGCCGACGAGCCGTGCCGGTAGCGCTGATAAGAGCGCTTGATCCGGGCGGGCATGAGATCGCCGTAGATCTGCGCGGCCGCGGCTGGGCTCACGTCCAGCATCACGATGTCGGCGTCGGGAATGTCGTTGCGGCCGGTGACGGTGGCGCCGGTGGTGATCGCGCCGCCGTGTGCGCGCAGCGCTGCGGCCATCGCGGCGATGATCGAGCCTGACCCGCCTTCGGCGACCGGCGAACCATAGCGGTGGCCGCCGGCCAAAAACATCAGGCCCATCGCTCCGGTCGGCGGCCGGTCCAGCCGGGTGAACGCGTGGGCGGCCCAGCCGCCGAACAGAGCGCGCGCCTGCTCGGTGCGAAACCACCGCGCGATCAATGTGGCCGGCAATGCCGCGCGCGGCCCAAATGCGGCGAGCCGGATGGGGTGGCGCGGAATGTGGAGCACCGGACGCAACAGGTCCTGACCCAAGTCGTCGAAGCCGGCGGCCAAGTCGCCAAACGCGAGCCGCCAGCGGCGGCTGTCAGTGCCCATGCCGGCCGAGGTTTGCTGAATCGATTGGTATTGCACACCGGCGGTGCCGTCATCGAGCGGGTGCGCGCAGTCGACTTCCGCCCACTTCCATGTCAGCCCATAGCGTTTGAGGTCGATCTCTTCCCAGAACGGTGATCCCACACCCAGCGGATGAGCCGCCGAGCAGTGATCGTGAATGACGCCTGGCAGGGTCAGCTCTCCTGACCGCGCTCCTCCCCCGATGGTGTCCGCGGCCTCAAGCACGCCTACGTCGAACCCGTTGCGCGCCAAGTGGATCGCGGCAGCCAAGCCGTTGGGCCCGGCGCCGACGACCACTGCGGAGGTCATGAGCGCCGCTTTCCCCCGCAAGCGGGCGGTGCCCCCACCCCATCGCTGCTGTGTATATCGTCGACGGCGCGCGTCATTGCGAAGCGGTGGTATGGCCACTCGTGATGTGCACGGGGAACTCATCATTGGGCTCCGGCCAGGGTTGGCGGGCCAGCATGTCCTTGACGGTGACGTAGCCTTCTTCGAGCAGGCCGGTCTTCGCGTCGACGATGCGATACCACTGCCGCTGCGTCTGAATCGGCTGGCCTTCAAGGATTATCACCCGGAGATCGCCCTCGTCGAACTGGCAACGCCGCTGTACCGCCTCGACCAGCTGCTCGTTGTGCAGGTGGCCTTCGCCGAAGTTCCAGCCAATCAGCGCGCCGGCGACCAATTCTCCCTCGCGGATAGCGTAGTCAGCTTCGTTGTCGATCGCACGGGGCAGCAAGCCGTTGAGTGCCCGGCCGTGCACATGCATGGACCGAAACGCCGTACCCTTCTCGATCTGCAATTCGGCAACCGCTGAACCGTAAAGCTTGACGGCTTGTTTGATGGTGAGGGCGGAACTTTTGATGACGTTGGCTTCGATCCTGTCCTCCACACCGCCCCGGAAGCACCAGACGCTGCTGGCCCAGTTACCAGCGTAATAGCGCATCGCAGGCAGAAAGGAAATCTGCTGTGGGAAAAGGTTTCCCACGATCGGGACGACGGCCAGCCCGGCCAGCAGGATAGCCAGAAGTAGCGGTGACTGAAGGTCTGTGGCATGGATGGCGCCGTAGTGCCCGAACAGGTAAAACAGCGAAAAGATGAAGAACACATTCCACTCCAACGGAACGCCCATCGGAAGATTGGACAGGATATTGAAATGGAATATCACCATAAACCCGATCAGGTACCAGGCCCACGGGCGACCATCGGCAACGAACACCAATACGAACGGCACAATGAATTCTGCTGTGGTGCCGCCGACGTGGGCCATCAGCTTCGGAATCCAGGAAGGCCGCAAGTCATTGACCGGGTCGCGGTAGAGCTTGCGCTTGACCGGATTGAACACCCTGCTGCGAAGCAGCGCGTTGTTGCTCGTCATTGCCGCAACGACATACGGGAAGTGGTGGTTGAGTTTGGAGGTCGCCGCTCCCCACCACAGCCCCAGCATGATGATCTTGAAGGCAGCGATCTGGTCGGTTACCGGAAAGAAGAAGACCAGCAGGGTTAGCCAGTAATGCTCGCCACGCGCCGCCAGGAAGATGGTTTTGTCGCGCAAACCCGCCAACACCAACGCGACGATTGTCGGCACCACCAGCAGCGGGTTGATCAAGCCGACGTCGCCGGCGTGGGTGACGGGCCCTCCCTGACCGGGTGACAGCAGCGCCCAAATACCGGAGATCAGCACGATGGCATAGAGCGCTACATCGACGACAGTGCGGGTATCGCCAGCAGTCAACGGGATATGCTGTGGCCAGGGCGGCAATCGAATTGTCTTGGGCCGCAACCAATAAAGGCATCCGCCGATCAGTGGCGTGAACCGCCCGGTGAGCGGGCCGGATCCGCAGCCCAGGCCAAGCACCTCGAATAGCAGGGTGAAAATGACGACCTTTTGGTACACGATCGGCTGCGTCCACCATTGCCCGATGTGGCCTAGACCGCCTAGGCCAGGGGTCAGCGAGATGATGGCAACTGCCGCAGCGATGTATATCGCGATCTTGACCAAGTAGAAAAGGTACGCCACATACGGCGTGCCAAATCCGTACTCAACCCAGTGGCGGGTCACGATCTGCAACCGGTTAGCCCGCGGCAGAGTCTCCCAGCTGTCGGGATCGACGTCGGGAAGCTGCGGTGTGATGAATCCCATGATGGCCTCGCTCCGGGTGTGAAACCAGTTGGCGAGGATAATGTATCGGCATCACGCGGTCGCCGTGTTGATCTTGCAAACTGGCTGAAACACCGAGCGGTATCCGCGCGCCGCTCAACGAGCGCTCTTGCACGAGAGAATCAATACTCGATGAACATCGAATTGTGGCGCGCCGGGCTTCGCCGTCGGCCCGCGGATGATCCAACTCAGGAAGAAACGAATTGGATCTGGAGCAGCCCAAGAAGTACACGATCTACTACGACTATGAGCTGGCTAACGCACACCCTCCGCGCCGAATTGGCCATTTCGGATAATCATCATCGGCGGGCAATCGCGGGCTACATTCATACTGCGGTGGATGGCGTCGAGGAGGCTCGATGGCGGACGCACTGCGCGGATTCCGGCAGAAGGTGAGTCGGGCGCCTAGGTGGCGAACGCGGTGAAGCGATTGCGTAACACCCCCGAGATGTGGTGTTCATCGACGAGTTGCCGCGCAATGCCACCGGCAAGCTGGTTCGACGGGTCCTGACCGAGATGGACATCGGCAGCACGTCGAAGGAGGTGGAGTGAAAACAACAGTTCTGCTGCTTGTTGCAATTTTCGTCGTTGCGTTCGTGGTGCTGATTGTGTTGATGGCGCGGCAGCGGGAGCGTGCGCGGCAAGCCCAGATCGCGCAGTGGGCGGCCAGTCGCGGCTGGACAGTTACCCTGCGGCCCGGGCCCATCGAATGGTGCTCCCGGCTGCCAGGTCGCAACCGCCGCGGAGTTTCGCAGATCCTGTCGGGCACCGTAGACAGGTGGCCGGTCAGCGTTGCCGAATATTCCTACACCACCACCACCTCAACGGGGGACGGAGGGACGACCACCACCACGCACCACTTCATCGTCACCGTGGTGCGGCTAGCGTCCTCGTATGCACCCGTAGCGGTTCAGCCGCGCGGGGGAATATCCCGGATGGGGCGGGCGCTCGTCGGCGACAACGCGGCCTCGACCGGCGATGAGGACTTCGACCGACAGTTCCGGGTGAAAACCCAGGATCCGGCCAGCCGTGCCCTGGTCGGGCCGACACTCATCGCCGAGCACCTCGCGGGGCGGATACCGGCCTGGAGCCTCGCTGGCCAGGACCTGCTGGCATGGCAGCAAGGCAGGCTTACTGACCCAACCCGCATCGAAGCGCTGACTGCCGGACTGGTACGCGTCGCCAGCTTGATCGGCCGCTGACGTTCAGATACCCGGGATCTCCAATTTCCCGCTATTTCGCCCGATTTCGATGTCTGAGCGGCTATCCCTTCTGCAACTCAGTCCGTCAAACCTCGAGGTACGACCGTGCGACTTAGGCGTCTTCCAACAGGTCCGGGGTCACTGCCGATTCGGTGTCCGGGATGCCTTCGACTTTCGCCTTGCGGTCAGCCATCGACAGCAAACGCCGAATACGGCCGGCCACAGCATCTTTCGTCATCGGCGGATCGGCCAGCCTGCCCAACTCCTCCAATGAGGCCTGGCGGTGTTCGATGCGCAGCTTGCCGGCCGCGGCAAGATGGTCGGGCACACCCTCGCCAAGGATTTCCAGCGCACGCTCGACGCGAGCGGCCGCCGCCACCGCGGCACGAGCCGAGCGCCGCAGATTGGCGTCGTCGAAATTCGCCAACCGATTGGCCGTTGCCCGGACCTCGCGGCGCATCCGCCGCTCCTCCCAGATCAACCGGGTGTCCTGGGCGCCCATCCGGGTCAGCAATGCCCCGATCGCCTCGCCGTCGCGCACCACCACCCGGTCGGCGCCACGCACCTCCCGCGCTTTGGCGCTGATGCCAAGCCGGCGCGCCGCGCCGACCAGGGCCAGCGCCGCTTCCGGGCCGGGACAGCTGACCTCGAGCGCCGACGAGCGGCCCGGTTCGGTCAATGAACCGTGCGCCAAGAACGCGCCCCGCCAAGCAGCTTCGGCGTCGGTGATGCTGCCGCCAACGACCTGGGCCGGTAATCCCCGCACCGGGCGTCCGCGCAAGTCGAGCAAGCCGGTCTGGCGAGCCAACGCCTCACCGTCGTTGGCGACC
>NZ_JBATXN010000048.1:0-2125 GCF_049673265.1 Mycobacterium sp.
TCGCGACATGTTCCTGTTCGGCAAGTAGCCGCAGTTGATGTCCATGCATGGGTCCGCGCTGCTCCAGCGAGCCCAAGATGAAAATCCGGATCGACGACACCCAACTACTCTTGCATAAGTACTCGTGCAAGGCTAGCGTCAACCGAATGGTGTCTGCATTGCTATATCAAGCCTTTTATCGGATCGGTTTCACGCCCTGGGACGGCCACGCATTGTCGTCGACCTTGCGGAAACTGATCGAGGGCCCGGCCGCATTGCCCGCGGGTGCGGCGATCGATATCGGTTGCGGCACAGGCGATTCGTCGATCTATCTAGGCCGCCACGGGTGGCAGGTAACCGGAGTGGACGTCGCGGCGAAGGCGCTTGAGAAGGCCGGAGCCAAGGCCGCCGCCGGACACGTCCGAGTCCACTTCCTGCGGGCCGACGCGACCCGGCTGAGTTCGGCGGGGCTCGGTAAGGGCTGCACGCTGATCCTCGACAGCGGCTGCCTGCACGGCATGAGCGACGACGCCCGCGACCGCTACGTGGCGGAACTCGGCGCGATTGCCGCCCCGCAAACGCACCTGCTGATCTTCGCGTTCACGCCCGGCGGCCAGACCGGGGTGCGCGGCGTCGACCACGCCGAGATCGAACGACGTTTCACACCGCAATGGGAATTGGTCTCGGCCGCAGACGAAGATGAGATGACCAACAACCCCCAGCACCCGGCGCGCCACTATCTGCTGCAGCGCCGCGCGTAAGTCATTCTCGGCCGTGTCGCCGCGGTCCTATATCAGACATGCTTCCAATAACACGCGATCGCTGATTAAGATCGGAAAACGCCATCGCACCAGCTATGGCGCGCCGGTTGAGAAGTAAGCAGGCGACAGTGGCCGATATCGTCTTCGTCAATCCTCGATTCGAGGCGTCCTACTGGGGCCTCGAACACGCACTTCCGCTGCTCGGCAAGAAGTGCAACCTACCGACTGCGTGCCTGCCGCTGCTCGCGGCGTTGACGCCCGCAGGCCATTCCGTGACCATCGCCGACGAGAACGTCGAACCGATCGACTACGACCGGTTGGCGCGGGCCGACATCGTGGCGCTCACCGGCATGACAGTTCAGCGCGCTCGGATGCGCGAGATCCTTTGCGAACTCAAAGCCCGCGGTGTCTTCACGGTCGTCGGCGGTCCGTGGGTCACCGTGCAGGAGGATTACTTCGACGGGCTGACCGACGTGATCTTCGTCGGCGAAGCCGAAACGACCTGGCCGCAGTTTCTCGAAGAATGGGCCGTGGGCCGACATGGGCGCCGCTACGAACAACTCGAGGCGACCGACATGACCCAGGTGCCGGTGCCGCGCTACGACTTGCTGAAGGCCAAGGACTATTTGTTCGGCAGTGTCCAATTCAGCCGCGGCTGTCCCTTCCAATGCGAGTTCTGCGACATCATCGTCACGTTCGGTCGCAGGCCGAGGCTGAAGACGAGCGTGCAGGTGATCGCCGAGTTGGAAGCGATGCGCAAGCAACACCTGAGAATCGCCTTCATCGTCGACGACAACCTGATCGGCAACAAGATCGCGGTCAAGGAGTTGCTGCGCGACGTTGCCGCGTGGCAAGTCGCCGAGGGGTATCCCTTCACGTTCTTCACCGAGGCGTCGCTCAACCTCGCCGAGGACGAAGAGATGATCGAGTTGATGGACGCGGCCAACATCGTGACTGTCTTCATCGGCATCGAGAGCCCGAACGAAGAGTCGCTGCGCGAGACGAAGAAGTATCAAAACGTCAAAAAGGCCGGCTCGATCGTCGACCGCGTCCGCAAAGTGCAGGACTCCGGCATCGAAGTCTGGTGCGGCATGATCGTCGGCTTCGACCACGACGACACCCGGATCTTCAAGGCCCAGCACGAGTTCCTACGCCAGACCGACATCATGCACGCCATGGTGGGCATGCTGTCGGCCATCCCGAAGACGCCGCTGCACGCTCGCCTGAAGGACGAGGGCCGGCTCGATCCCGACGACGAACAACCGTTCGGCACCAACGTGATTCCGCTCGGCATGACGCGCGACGAGCTGCGCGACGGGTACATCGGCCTGATGCGCGAACTGTACGAGCCCGACTTCTACTTCGAGCGCCTCGAAAACCTGTTC
>NZ_JBATXN010000049.1:0-4246 GCF_049673265.1 Mycobacterium sp.
CCGCCAACCTTGTTCATCGCCGAGTCGGCAACTATTCACTTAGCTGAGGGAGTAAGCTGCGAAATATGCGTTTGGCATGAAAGTTATTGGCGTTCAATATGATTAGAGGTTCGTATGAGTATTTTGATGATTGCCATTCTACACGGTAAGCTTTGCTCGGCGCGCCGACGGTCATGTCAGTGGGCTCGGCGATTTCGCCGCGATAGTCCGTAGCTAATTCCGCTGTCCCATACGAGAATTCGAGGCATCATCCTGCGCTCCTGTTGTACCGCAGCCGAATTCGAGACCGGCCGCTGAGACCGCGAGTTTGAGGAACGTCCGGCCTGAACGGTGCGACAAGATGAGAGCCACGCTTTAGCGGTCGGTGAAGCCAGCTGCTGGTATATCTTGACGAAAGCCGGCTAACTCACCACGAGCGAGCGAGACTAGGAGCAGCTGTCGCCAGCGCAGTCGAGCGTGGCGACCACAGATGCTCCCAAGGAGGCGCGATGCCAACGTCGGCGCCGAGCCTGCCACGGCAGATGTTGCGACGCCGCCCGGTCAGCGGCGCACCGGTCGCCGTCGGGCCCTCGGATCATTTGCAGCGCAGCATGGGAACCTTCCTGCTGACGATGTTCGGCGTGGGCGAAACCGTCGGTGCGGGCATCTTCATCGTGCTCACGCAGTCGGTGCCGCAAGCCGGCCCGGCGGTGGTTATCTCATTCATTATCGCCGGCGCCGCGGCGGGACTGGCCGCGATCTGCTATGCCGAGATGGCCTCGGCCGTACCGGTTTCAGGATCGGCCTACTCGTACTGCTACGCCACCCTCGGCGAGCTCGCGGCAATAGGCGTCGCAGCATGCCTGCTCCTCGAGTACGGCGTGTCCGGGGCCGCGGTGGCCGTCGGGTGGAGCCAGTATCTGAACAAGTTGCTTGACAATGTCTTCGGATTTCATTTGCCCCAAGCTATTTCGGTGGGGCCGTGGGATGCCGAGCACGGTTTCATCAATCTGCCGGCCATCGTCTTGGTGGCAATGTGTGCCGTCCTGCTGATTCGCGGTGCAAGTCAATCCGCCAAGGCCAACGCGGTGATGGTGGTGATCAAGCTCACCGTGCTGGTGATTTTCGCTGCCATCGCCTTCACCGCGTTCAAAGCTGATCGCTTCAAAGACCTGGCACCGTTCGGCGTCTCGGGCATCAGTTTGGCTGCCGGCACCATCTTCTTCGCCTACATCGGCCTCGACGCGGTATCGACCGCCGGCGACGAAGTCAGAGATCCGCAACACACGATGCCGCGGGCAATCATTTACGCCCTGCTGATCGTCACGGGTATCCATGTGCTCGTCGCAGTCGCCGCGATCGGTAGCCAGCCGTGGCAGGACTTCAAAGGCGAAGAGGCAGTGCTGGCCGTGATCTTGGATCACATCACCGGAAACACCGCGGGCAGCACCCTGGTATGCGCCGGCGCAGTGATATCCATCTTCTCGGTCACTCTGGTGACGCTGTACGGCCAGACCCGCATCCTGTTCACGATGGGCCGTGACGGCCTGCTGCCGACGGCATTCGCGAAGGTCAACCCCCGCACGATGACACCGGTCGGAAACACTGTGATCGTTGCCGTCGTGGTGGCAGTTCTGGCCGCGCTGGTCCCGCTGGACCGGCTGGCCGAAACAGTGTCCATCGGCACCCTGACCGCATTCATCGTGGTGTCAGCAGGAGTGATCATCCTGCGCATTCAACAACCGGATTTACCACGCGGCTTCAAGGTGCCGGGCTATCCGGTGACGCCGCTCTTGTCGATCGCGGCATGCGCCTACATTCTGTTAAGCCTGCATTGGTACACCTGGGTTGCCTTCAGCGGCTGGGTGATACTGGCGCTGATCTTTTACCTGGTGTGGGGCCGGCGTCACAGCGCACTGAATGGCGAAGGGAACGACGGCAGCACAACCACGGTGCCGGTCACCGAGGATGTCACGTAATTCGCTGCCCTCGGCCTTGGACGCGGCTACGCTAAAACCTTGCCGTTACGGCAAGGTCAGGGATACAGAGGTCAGCGGGTGCGAGGAGAGTTACCGTGGCCCACACCGTTGGGTGTCATTCTCGTCGCTGGTCGGATAACCGAGCTTGCCATTCATCCCGCCCAGCTCGTCCCATTTGTCGCGGATCTTGCCCCACACGACATAGGGAACGCCGGTTCCGTGAACGCAGATAACGCCAGCCTGCGGCCCTGCAAAAATTTGTCACCCAGCCGCTCTACACTCGAACGTATGTTCGATATGAGTCTCGATCCGCTGGCTACTGCGGGAGTTGGCGACCCGGCCGCGATGGCCGAGCTGCAGCCGACCGCCCTGGTAGCCGCGGTCGAGTCGTCGTATCGGCTGGAGTCGATGCTGGTGGCGCGTCGGCTCGGGGCCGTGGCGGCGCTGCTGCACCATCGTGTCGCAGCCGCCAAGCAGGCCGAGCGTGAGCACGGATATGCGGTGATCGACGGGTTCGAACAGACCACCGCCGAGGTGGCCGCGGCGATGAATTTGTCCCCGATGGCGGCGAGCTACCTAGTCTCCCACGCTGAGGCGCTGGATGTTCGCCTGCCCAAGGTGGCGGCGCTACTGGCCGAGGGCCGAACCGATTGGCGCACCGTGCGGCTGATCATCAGCCGCACGGATCTGGTGAGCGACGACGGGCTGATGGCCAAGCTGGACGACTCGTTGGCCGCGCGCATCGCCAATTGGCACGGCTGGTCAAAGCAGCGCATCGTCAACGCGGTCGATGCTGCGGTGCGGGTAGCGGATCCCGATGCTGCCCGTGAGCGCCGCATCGCTGCGGAAGAGGACCGCTACATCGGGATTACCGCTCAGGACAACGGGATGGCCGAGGTGTACGGGACTGTCGCGGCCGCGGCAGCGACGGCGTTCGACCGACGGCTCTCGCAGCTGGCCAAGCAGGTATGCCCGGCTGATCCGCGCACGTTGGATCAGCGCCGCGCCGACGCCCTGGCCGCGCTGACCGAGGGCCGCCGTTTGGCGTGCGCCTGCGGACAACCACAGTGCGCCAACAGAGTTGACGTCGCTGAGTCTGATCACGATCCGGCCGGGGCGCAGGTGATCGTCAACGTGGTAGCCAGCGAGCAGACCATCAAAGGGCAAAGCGATTTGCCCGGTTATCTGGACGGCTACGGGGTCATCGATGCCGAGCAGGTCCGCGAGCTGGCCGACGCGGCATGGCTGCGGCTGGCCGATCCGCAAACCAGCGCCGCAGCCGCGCTGCATTATCAGCCCTCGGCCGCGCTCGAGCGCTTCATCCGCTGCCGGGATTTGACATGCCGATTTCCAGGCTGCAGCCGCCCGGCGACCCATTGCGACATCGATCACACCATTCCGTTCAACCACGAGAACCCGGCGGCCGGCGGGCTGACGGTGGCGAGCAACCTGAAATGTCTTTGCCGCCAACATCATCGACTGAAAACGTTTGCTGGCTGGCATGACAAGCAGCTGGCCGATGGCACAATAGTGTGGACATCACCCACCGGCCAGACGTATCGCACTGCTCCCGCCGGAGTCGACTTATTCCCGCAGCCGCGCGGTTCGGCATGCGGGACGCCCACATTGAACAGGCGTAGCAGGGCTAAACAACGAAGCTCTCGAATCGCGCAGGCGCGCAAGCATAATCGCGAGCAGCGTCCGATCAACGATGCCCGCCGAAGGCTCGAGGAAGCGCGCAAAGAGGAAATCGCGGACCGCAAGTTTCGAAATCATATGCGCTACACGCTGTTTCTGTTCAAGGGCAAGTCCAGCACAAGCCCATTTTGTACCTGGGTGAACGATGCGCCCGAACCCGAAGAGCTGCCGCCGGACTGGACACCAGAAAATCCAGAACTGGAACCGCTGCCTGACGACCCACCCTTCTGAGAACAGCTAGGGTGCAAATCATGCCCGTCCCCGACCGCGCCAGACTGCCACTTCGCATCATGCTCACGCTGGGTCTTACGGTCGGCGTCTTGTCCGGCTGTGACAGCCACGCGGGACGGGTCGGGGACAACCCTCGTGAGGTGACGGTTGTCGGCTCGGGCCACGTGCAGGGCGTCCCGGACACCCTTACTGCCGAAGTCGGTATCGAGTTCAGGGCACCGGACGTGACCGCGGCGATGAACCAGACCAACGACCGCCAGCAGGCGGTCATCAATGCGCTGACTGGCTCGGGCGTCGACCACAAAGACATCACCACCACCGAGGTCAGCCTGCAGCCCGAGCACGACAGTGCCGGTGAC